>CAZMVE010000074.1:0-15621 GCA_964569585.1 uncultured Bacteroidales bacterium
CTCTTTTCTTCATGCTTCATCAACCGGGTACAATTTCGAAGATAGTCATGCTATGGTAAAAAACAAGATAATTGCCTGTAAGTTTAATACTGTCAAAAAACTAAAAAATACAATAGGATAGAAATAATTAAGATAGTGTAGTAGTAAAAAGGTTGCCTGCCAGAAACAGAACTTTCGAGTATTTACCTTTCACCAGCATGTATTGTTGGAAAGAACGAAGTGGCCTGTCACTCCTACACTATCATAAAAGTTGCTTTACCTTACTTAATTATGAATGGAATTGCCCCGAGATCTCTTATCATACCATCAGGTCCTTTGCATTTAATATCTCCAAAAATTACCATTCCGCCTGAGTTAAGTTCTTTTATCAACTTTTTTTGATCTTCTGTAATTCTACTCGAATTTGATTTGTACTCTTTAATATAACCATTAGGGCTAATAGAAATAGTAAATTCCGTAATTTCCCATTTCATATCAAAATCAAAATTATCTAACTCAATCACAACTTCATCTATTTCTAGCAAGAATTCTTTTTCAATTGCACCTCCTCTTCTCCCACATATTTTTGCTAAAGGATCAGGCACAGTTTTAACCCTAAAATCAGTCTTATAAATTACTTTTCCTTTATTATTTACAACAATTACATTGGCATTACCTTGCATATTAGGACGAACAATATATTTTCCATTTTTACCTGTAATCGTTCCGTTGTCAATCGAGACATTAAGTTCAGAAGTCTCATATCCTGATGCAGCAATCCTTATTGGATTATCAACGCCTACATAAAGCACATTCATCTTTACAGGAGCTACTGCTGCAACCACATGGTGTTTGTTTTGACTATTGATACAGGCAACTCCAGTAAAAAGAACAATAGCAAGAGGTAATAAAGCTAAAATTTTTAACTTCGTTTTGTGATTAAATTTACTTTTAGTCATCATAATCATTCGTTTTTTAATTAATGAATGGTTAAAACTTGAAGAGAGGCTGATAAGTCTTTCTTCGTTTATTTGATTTAAAAGGAGCGCCTGGTACCTGAGCTTGTCAATCCCGGTACTTAGTGCTCCTTCATCTGCTATATATTCATGCACCAGTTGTATCTCTTTCCTCATTAACCAAACCAATGGATTAAACCACATTACGGCCGCTAGTAGCTCAATCATGATCAGATCGATGGAATGATAGTGCGATGCGTGAATTTTTTCGTGAAGTATTATATTTTCCGAATCTTTATTTAGAACAAAATCTGTATTGATATAAATCCAGTTGAAAAATGAGAATACATTTTTAAAACGATTATTATAAATAAAGGTATACCTGCCCTGTTTAACTTTTTTTGAATTTAAATATTGAATGGAAAGAACTATAATTTGTATTCCAATGCGGAGTAATAAAACAATTGAAGCAATAAAATATAATGTAAGAAATAATTTTCTCCATTTTATCGATGTCTGGTGTAGCAATTCTTTTTCTCTACTACCTAACAAGCTATTATTGATCGGAGTGATAAGTGTTGATTCTGATTGCTCTTGAACGGATTTTCCATTGAATACAGATTGAACAAAAGTATTATTTTTAGAAAAATCAACATTTATCCTGTAACTACTCAATGGCATCAAAACTGATAATACGATGGAAGACAAGAGGTAAATCCGCACTTGCCTGAAATTCACCTCGTTTCTAAAAACCAGCATGTAAACGATATAAAAAATACTTAAACATGCAGTAGAGATCAGAATATATCGAAATGCGTCCATACTATTTTTTTGATTTTTTTATTTCCTGTTCCAACATATCTTTTAATTCTTCAAGTTCAGTAAGACTTACCTCTTTGTTTTTAACGAAAAAAGAAACCATTTGATGTAGTGAGCCATTGAAAAGCCCTTTAAATGTATCTTTTAAAACGTGTTGTGCATAGTCTTTCTTATTGATAACGGGATAATAAACGTTCGTCTTGCCATAGGTCCTGTGCGATACATAACCTTTCTTCTCCAATACTTTAATTACAGTAGCCACCGTATTGTACGCGGGCTTAGGTTCCGGTAAATAATCCAGAACATCGCTGACTGCTCCATCTGCTATTTCCCAGAGAGCTTTTAAAATATCTTCCTGTGCTTTTGTTATCTCTTTCATGTTATAATTTTGAATCAAATATACTATATTAATTTAATATATACTATAATTATAGTATTAATTTCAAAATTACTAATAATATATTAATTATGTAGGAGATTCAGTTAAGCTTGAAGATTATTCTACTAAATGTACAGGAGTACACTAAATTTATAAATAAATTGGATATTCTAATGTGCAGATAAACACTGAGTCATACTATTTTGGCTACTCTTTCTTCTTCAAATGACATCACATGATCCGGCTCGCATCGACATGACTTGCATCGTATTGCGTTTGTGAATAATAATAGGTTTCTTAGTTATATCGCTTATTTTCACGTTCAGCTTGCAGTTGCATTTTTTCCTTATAGATCTTAAATTTCTCATTGCATCGGGCTATCTGGCGACTTATTCTTTCATTCTCCCGAAGGTTGTTCTCCTGCTCTTTCGCCTGCAGTTTTATCACCCTTTCATTATAGCGTACAATTCGCTGACTTTGACTTAATCTGTTTCTTTCAATCCTTTCCATTTTTTGCTGATAATCAAGGAGTTCTTTTTTATTTCGCTTATTGATTCTCCTGTTATACTTCGAATCAGCATCAATTATCTCCTGGTTGTGCTCTTCACGTTGGGCTATCACATGCTCATTGTACTTGTTTATTCTTTCACTTTCCAGGTTCAGTTCCCTTTGGGTCCTCATATGCTCTTTTTCAGCGATGGCCAGTACCTTTTCATTATATCGGGCAATCTCCTCACTTTGTCTCTCCTGCTCTCTTTCTCTTTTTTCCTGCTCACTAAGAATGCTGGCATCCTCACGTGCATTTTGCTTATCGATTTTCCGGTTATACTTCGAATCAGCATCAATTATCTCCTGGTTGCGCTCTTCATGTTCGGTTATCACATTCTCGTTGTACCGGCTTATTCGGTCACTTTCCAGGTTCTGTTCCCTTTCGGCCCTCATATGCTCTTTTTCAGCGATGGCCAAAACCTTATCATTATTTCGGATTATCTCCTCACTTTGTCTCTCCCGCTCTCTTTCTCTATTTTCCTGTTCACTTATTATCCTGGCGTACTCATTGGCATTCTGTCTATCGATTTTCCTGTTATACTTCGAATTGGCATCAATTATTTCCTGATTACGCTCCTCCCGTTCAGCTATCATATTTTCGTTGTACCAGCTTATCCTTTCACTCTCCCAGTTCTGAACCCTTTCGGCCCTCACTTTCTCTTTTTCGGCAATTGTGAGCGCTTTTTCATTATATCGGGTAATCTCTTCACTTTGTCTTTCCTGCTCTCTTTCTCTTTTTTCCTGCTCACTTAAAATGCTGGCATCCTCACGAGCATTCTGTCGGTTTATTTTTCTGTTATGCTTCGAATTGGCGTCGACAAACTGTTGTTGATTAGCTTGCTGTTGCTTAAGTACAACCTGATTGTATTTTCGAATTTCGATGCTAAGTTTCTCTTCCTGCTCAGCTTCTGCTTGTTGTTCTTTCTTCAATGCAAGCTGGATTTTCTCATTATACCTGGCTATTTCAACTTGTTCCCGTTGTTCCAGACGTAGTTGTTTTTCTGCCAGTTTTTTCTTTCTTTTTAGCTCTCTATTATACTGCCTGTCCTGCTTACGATAATTCTTTTCCCGGAGAGTTGGATCCGTATTTGCCTGTGAAAGTATTTCAGCATTCTCATGAGCAATAAATGCACTCTCCCGATTTACCTCCCTCTGAGTCCGTAATGTTGCTTTTTCATTTCGTAACAATTCTTTTTCATGTTCTCTCCTGCCTTTTTCATCCGCCCTCAGTTCAATTTTTCTCTGCTTTATTCTTTCTCTTTCCTGTCTTTTAAGCGTTCGTTCTTGTTCACGTTTTACTTTTCTGCTTTCTCTTATTTCGGTTTTAGCTGTTTGTTCTATGGTCCGATTTTTTTTCCTGATTTCCCTTTTGCTGGCTATCCTGGCTCGGAACGCGGTATATTTCTTTACAATACGTTTTCGTAAAGGAATTCTGAATTTGTCGATACTATAATCTCTCGATTTGTAAGTTTTTCGCGTATCGATGGTTAGTGCTTCATTTTCTGTCCGATTTTGAGTTTTTCCTTCAAATTCAGTAAAAAACAATACGAGCACCCCTATCATTAGTATCTTCCTGAGAATCATCTCCGAAGTTTTAATTTATTTGTACGCTAGACAGTAAAAATAGTTAGGAATTTAAAAACAATTATAATTTATTGATTGAAAGAATGATATCCGAATACTCAAGGAAGAAATCTTAACTGCGGTGTAACTCAAAAACAGTAATTTCCGGCAAAAATCCAACTCTTCCGGGAAATGCGATATATCCTATGCCAACGTTAACATAAAGTTTTTGCTTATCTACTTCGTAAAGTCCTGCCCATCGGGGATATTTCCATTTCACCGGGCTCCATTTTATACCCGGAATATTGATACCGAACTGCATACCGTGTGTATGTCCTGAAAGAGTGAGGTCAATATTGGTTTTTTGAACAACTTCCGCATCCCAATGTGAGGGATCATGCGACATTAATATTTTAAAGGGAACTGACCGTATTTTCTGAAGCGCCTTATTCAAATTACCATATTGTGGAAATGGCGGTAATCCCCAGTTCTCGACGCCTGCTATTCCAATTTTCTCACCATTTTTTTCAATAACAATGGAATCGTTACGCAGAAGCTTTAAACCAGCCTGATGCTGGTAGCTGAAAAGTGTATTCATATTTTGCTGGTGCGCTTCCTCATTTTCCCAGCTTACATATTCGCCATAATCGTGATTTCCCAGAATAGAGTAGACACCATTTGGCGAATAAAGCTTCCGTACCACAGGGATAAATTCCCGGAGTTCTTCAGCTACGTTATTTACAATATCACCTGTAAAGAGTATTATATCTGCATTCTGATAGTTAACCATTTGAACAACCTCTTCTACTTTATCTAGCTGTCCAAGGAAGCTACCAATGTGCCAGTCAGATATTTGTAAGACTTTAAATCCATCAAATGCAGGAGGTAAATGATCAAAATACAGGTTATGATTCTTAATCTTATAATTGTATCTTCCTTTCCTAATGCCTTGTATAACAGATAAAAATGGAATCATTGCAATTACAATTCCCAAACGGGTCAGAAATTCCGATCGTGTCATAGTAGCAGCAGTTTCTGCAATTTTACTATCAGGTGCACTAAATTTAGAAATGATCCAACCTGTAATTCTTATAATATCCGTACCCAGTTGAAAAGTAATAAAAACAAGTTTTGGCACATAAAATAAGACAAACATGCCTATGAGAAAATACAATACCTTAAATTTCCGGGAAGTCAGGAACTCTCTGAAATTCGCGCTCATGTATACTATGAGGAATATAATAAGTAAGGGAACTATCCAGTATAAAGTATGAAACACTATGCGCCAACCCTGATCAAGAGTAGGCGTTAAGATTCTTATACCTCTGAAAGCATAACTATCGATGAGTAACAGAAATATAAAAATGAATAGAAAAAAAAGTGGTGAACCTCCTCGCATATTCTTTTTGTTTTACTTACAACGGTTTAAAATTAAAAAAGTTGAATGAGATAATTTGAATTGTTCTTTTGCACTATTAATACAGAATTCTAACAATGACACAAAATTTACCACCCTTCAGAGGTTTTCTCGATATCGATTCATATTAATCAGCCATATAGAATAATAATATGACTTTAAAAAAGTAAAAAAATTGGATGTAAAGCTCATTCATATTAAGATTAAATAAACAAAGGTTAACTTTATTTAATTTAAACATCACATAAGCTTAAAATTGTCTTAATATGCTGGATTGGCTTACTAAATACCTTTGTAGTATAAAATATTTCCTAAGGAAAGTGCTAAGGGTAAAAGATACAACAGCGTATTCAATACGTGAGATTATCGTAAGAGAAATTACGAATTCTCTTGCGTTACAGCATAATTCAGAATATAATGCCGAATCACGAATACACGAATACAGAAAAGCAATAAAGCGATGCCGGTCCTTGCTATGGGTATTTAGGCTATGTATCGACGAATTTGAATATACACAACTGGATGAAAAATTTTCAAAGGTTGGAGGAGATATGGCCGAACGTCGGGATGCAACCGTTAATCTGCGAACATTTTTACATCTTAGGCAAACACACAGTACTTTTCTTCCTGAAAATATCAATCAACAAATAACCAACGATTTAACTGAAAATCTTAAAATAGCTTATGCAATTTGTAACAACAATCCGATTAAAACAGAAGCCTCCCTTTTAGACAATCTTAAAACAGTCTGGACCGATCTCAACTCGATCAATATTAAACCCTGCTCCCATTCGGATTTTCTTAATACTATTGAAAAGTCACATTATAAAGCCGCTCAATTATATTTTGATTCCCGCAATACACTGGAAACTGAAATCATTCATAAATGGCGGAAATCTACTAAACGTTTGCTATTACAGTTAAAATTCACACCGAGTATCGATCAGATTTTGATGGATCCGATCATTACCAAACTTGACAAGATAACTGATTCATTAGGCAGGGATCATGATTTAGCGGTTCTGGAAAACACTCTTAAAGAAAACATAAGATTATCGAGGGAGAATTTTCAGAAAATCCATTTAATCGTTATCAAGGAGAGAGCCAAACTTCAAAAAGAGGCTTTCTGGTTAGGTGAAGAAGTATTTTCAAAGGAACATGTCAGGAATTTCAGGTTAAAAAGTTTCGTCTGATTATAATTACCCTATTTTTCATTTGTATAAAACTAGGCTTTTCCTAACTTTAAAGGAAAGATAACCATTTTATCTCCTGAGTAATGAAAACAAAACTCTTGCTTTTTCTACTATTTCTTGTATTTAATATTGCCAAAGGACAGCAGGCAGATGTAATGTTACCCTCCAATCTGGATAGGGAACAGGTCATTCATCATAAGGGTTTTTCTCTCTCCTATAATTCAGCCTACCTTCAACCATCCTGGGTAGCCTATAAAGTAACAAAAGCCCAAATTAATAAAAATGGAAAAGTGAAAGCCAAATATATTCCTGATCCACAGGTAAATACCCGATCGGCAAATAAAAAGGACTATAAAGATGGAGGCTATATCATGGCTCAATTTGTTAATTATCTCGATGTCTTACAATTACCAGGAGCCAGCGAGGAGACCTTCTATATGAGTAATATAACTCCCATGAAGTTAGCCTACTACAACCATATCTGGATTAAAACTGAAGAATTGATCAGACTCTGGTCAACTGAGACCGATGGTTTATATATCGTTTGTGGCCCCATTTTACTGGAATCACCTTTCCCAACCATTGGCGATAATAATGTTAGCATTCCGAAACATTTCTATAAAGCTGTCTACGATTCGAAGAACCAGAGAGCCATTGGATTTATCTTCAAAAATGGAATGTCGTCAGGGAAATTGAAATCATTTGCAGTAAGTATTGATGAAATAGAACAGCAAACAGGTATCGACTTATTTCCCTCCCTCGACGATGAAATTGAAAAAGCTGTGGAGGCTGAATTAGATTTTGGAAAATGGAATTTTGAGTTAATTGAATAAGATAATCAGTCCATTAATCATTGAATAGGCTTATAATTATATGATGGATACCTTTGTTCCTATTTATGAAATAATACATTACCCAAGAAAAATCAATATGAAACATATTCTGAAGTTTTCCGGCCTTTTCGTGGCAGTACTATTCAGCATTTCTCGTTTGTCCTCACAATTTCCTGAATTCAAATACTATGAAATCGGTCATACGGACCAAATGCTGCTTGGACAATCGTCACTAGCCGATCTTGACCGGGATGGCGATCAGGATCTGGTTATAGGAGCCAGCGGAAGTACAGTGTGGTGGTTTGAATATGTAAATGCCGATAAGTGGGAAATGCATATTATGGGCGATGATGCTCTAACTGATCGTGGCGGTACGAGTATGGATATCGATATGGATGGATGGATCGATCAGGTATCAGGAGGTACATGGTATCGTAATCCGGGAAATAATAACGATATATGGGAACGCTTTGAAAACGGGGTGATCTTCTCCTACGATAATATTGCAGCCGATTTTAATAAGGATAGTATTAATGAATTAGTGGCTATTAGTCCACAGGATGGCATTTTTGTGTACTTTGTCGGTAGTAAGCCTGAAAAAAAGTGGAAGAAAGTAGCCATTGGCGACGGCGTACCGGGAGGTATTGCTCCCAATGGTATTGGAGATATCGATGGTGACGGTGATTTGGATATTGTGCGCAGCGATATCTGGTACGATAACCTAAATGGTGATGGATTGAAATGGTCAGTTCACCGTACATTGGGTTTTGTATACAGTCAGGGACAGTTTGCACGTTCGGCCCGTATTTTTGTTGTCGACATGGATGATGATGGTGATATGGATGTTGTACAGGCCGAATCGAACAATGCCTCGGGAAGGATTGTATGGCAGGAAAACAAAGACGGAAAAGGAATTAACTGGTATATGCATCCGGTTGCCTCTGAAACCAACCAGGATATGCACTCTCTTTGTGTAGCCGATTTCGATAACGACGGTGATCTCGATATATTTTCAGGAGCAGGGCCAATGACAGGAGATTTATATAAGCGTTGCTTCATATGGGAAAACGCTGAGGGAACCGGCGAAAAGTGGAATCCTCACGAAATATTATTCAAAGTTGAATGCATCGATGCAGTTGCAACCGATGTTGATGGTGATGGCGACATTGATATCTGCGGTAAAACATGGAAAGATGATCTGGTTTACTACCTCAGAAATATGAATATAGAAACAAAGAAATAATTTACTAAATCCCTTATATTGCTTCACAGAGTACGCATTCCTGATATTGAAAACAATCTGTAATTCAGCAATTTTTTTTTCTTTTTGAGTTTTTAAGAAATGAAAAACAGATTTTAATAGGAAAGCATATACAAATTCCTTTCGTTGAACAAACTATTATCAATATTTTTAAATACTTAATCTAATAACTACTTTTAACTACTTTCTTAATACAACAAATAACTGTAATACTTGTAAATAGTCGCCTCCACTTGATTGAAAGAAATGAATTAAGTAAATTTGCCGGAGTTGGGTATAATTATCCAAGCAAAGTGTTATAACTTATACCTTTTCGGAGTGAAATCGATTATGCCTATACCACCCGAGAGAAAACCTGTTGTCGCAGGGAGATTCTACCCTTCCTCATCAAAGGAATTGAGTAAAGAAATCGATAATCTTACTCTTTCAGCTTTAAAACTTTATGAGAAAAAAGTTGAAGATGAGGATGAAATTCTGGCTTTAATTAGTCCTCATGCTGGTTATATCTTTTCAGGAACTGTTGCAGCATCGGCATATAATGTGCTTAAGGATAGAAATAAGATAAAGCGTGTGTTTATAATAGGTTCGAGCCATTATTCATGGTATGATGGTGTTTCGATTTATTTTAAGGGATTTTATTCAACACCTCTGGGTAAAATAGCAGTCGATACGGAATTGGCATCACAAATTCTTGAGAAAAATGCCATTTTCAACTTCAGGCTGGAAGCACATGCTCATGAACATAGCCTTGAAGTACAATTACCCTTCCTCCAATATTTCCTAAAGAGTGATTTTAAAATAGTACCTATCCTCATTGGAGGACATTCTGTTGAAGTTCCAAAGAAAGTAGCAGAAGTACTTCGTCCTTATCTTGGAGGAGAAAATCTCTTTGTAATAAGCAGTGACCTTTCTCATTATCCGAAATACAACGATGCTCTTAAAGTGGATAAAAATACCGTAGAAGCCATCTGCTCTAACAATCCCAATATCTTTCTTAAACAATTAAAGGAAAACGAACACAAGAACTATGAAAATCTGGCTACCAGTATGTGCGGATGGACATCAGCACTAACACTCCTTTACATGACAGCTGATCTTAAGGGGGCATCATATATTCCGATGCTCTATCAGAATTCAGGTGAAATACCGATTTATGGAGATAAATCACGAGTAGTTGGATATCAGTCCATAGTAGTAACTCAAAAGTCTGTTTCGAAAGAAGATAGCGAAACTATGTCGGAAAATGACAAACAATTATTACTATCTGTGGCGCATAATAGTATTACAAAAAAAATCAGGGGAACAGAATCAGAACAGTACACTTTTGCTAACATTCCTGATAGATATAAAAAACCACAGGGTGCATTTGTAAGTATCTATGTTGAAAAAGAATTGAGAGGCTGTATCGGACGAATTGAAACAGACAATCCCCTATATATAACCATCGAACAAACTGCTGAATCTGCAGCTACTCGTGACACTAGATTTGTATCGATAAAGCCTGATGAGCTTGATAAAATGAAAATTGAAATTTCGATACTGACTCCTTTAAAGAAAATAAAATCGATTGAAGAAATTATACCCGGTAAGCATGGCATATTAATTCGGAAAGATTTTCGATCAGGTACTTTTCTGCCACAGGTTGCAACCAGAACCGGATGGAGTTCAAAGGAAATGGTGGAGGAATGCTCCAAGCGAAAAGCAGGACTAGGAACAGATGGTTGGAAAGATGCTGATATCTTTACGTATGAAGCTGTTATTATTTCTGATAAAGAAAAGGATTAATTCATCTTTTCAAAGCTGTAATAAAGTATAGAATCGTTTGGTGATATATAAAACTCATAGGATCCATAGAATCCAAAATTCAAGGACTGATAATCAGGTGATAGCAATATATTTTTATCTAACTCAGTCATTTCATATAATCCTGTTTCATTGATAATAGGAATATCATCCTGTTTTATGCTTATAAGTACTTCTCGTTCCGTGTCATAAAGAAAGGATGTTTCCATATTCTTCAGCTCTTCAAATAAAAGAATCGCATCTATATCTTCAATCAAACTATAATACCCAAACTGATTAACAACAAGTGAATCGGTATTTAAAATTAAAGCATTGTATTTGGGTTTATTATGAAAACGATTGAAAACCACCAGAAAATTATTATTGGAAAGGTATCTCAGTCCATGGATTTGTATGTATTCAGCAGTATTATTCTTATTGGATAACAGCTGAGCCATGGTAGCATATTCTGCCAGATTAATGGCTGTTCCTGTAACAAAATTATATACTTCATGACAAGTAACATACATTCTGCCATCATCCGTTAAGAATGGAGCACCGTCAGGACCTCCTCCTCCCCAGCTGCTGATGGTGCCGCTATATATAATTTTGCCTTCTGTATCTGAAATCAAATAAAACATGCTATTAAACTCATCTCCGGAGTTTATAGACATTTCAATAATCAGAAATCCAAATTTTTCATTATAGACAATGTTATTAACTATATTTAAATTGCTTTCAAGCCATAGATCGGTTCCGTAAATCAAGGAGTATAAATCTTTTTTCTTATTAAAATTCAGGAAAAACCAAGGTTTTTCATTTTTTCTGAATGCAAGGGAATAATAATGATTATACCCTATGACAATCCGGTTTCCTTTTGCTGATCTTACGGTATCGATAAGATAATCTGTCGTATCTACCCAGACAGAAATAGTAACTTTAAATTTCTTCTCAGAAATTGAGCTGTACCACGCCTGATTACCATAAGGATATACCCAAACTGTATCTCCATAAATATCTTCCTGTATATTTTCTGCCGCAATTATAGTATCACTAATGCCAATGCCTTCTAATGAAGCATCTATTGTATCAATGCTATTATCAAGAGTCTCATTTATTGCTTTTCTCTTACAACTAACAAGAAGAGAATTGAGAATAATTAATATGCCGATACTGTATATAAATCTCATACTTAATTTCCACTGATTTCTTATCCTGACTATTTATTTACCTCTAATAATTTTGGAAACGGCTTGGTTCCGGCTCCTGTAAGTAGGGTATCTTTTAATAATTATCGAATACTCAACCGAACAAATAACGCTTTTTAATATTCTTCTTTATTTTCCAGGTACAGGAAATTCCCTGTTCAAATTTTACCATATCACCGGCTTTAAAATGAATAGAATTTCCTTTGTCATCTGTTGCCGATGCCTCTCCTTCAAGAATAAAGCATGTTTCCGGTTCTTCATAAAACCACGGAAATTCTGAAGTTTCTTTACTCCATGTTCCCCAATCAGATGTTTTTGCTATTTCTTCAGGAGTTGGTTGCCAGACTTTCATAATAATTGCGATTTTTCTTACATTGTAAAATTATCGAAATTTATTAGCCTATGCATGATTACGAATTAAAACTTGTTGACAGTTCAAGACTTCTGGCTGACATACTGGTAAGTGATATTGGTAATGATCCGGAACAATTCGAAGAAATGATGAATCTATCTCTTCGTGATGAGTATCCACTTTCTATGCGTGCTGTGCGTGTAGTAGCTCTCGTAATCGAGTCATACCCTGATCTCGTATATCCCTATATTCCAATCATGATTTCTAAACTCAGTCTATTGAAAACAGAAGGCGTACGGAGAGGATTCTTAAAAGTGCTTTCTGAACAACCCTTTCCTTTTGACGACGAACAGATGGGTATATTGACCGATATAACATTTACCTGGTTGTCCGATCCGAAAGAAGCTATTTCAATCAGGTACTATTCTATTGATATTCTACTGATTGTTTCAAAAAAATATCCGGAAATACGAAATGAACTTAAAAGTCTTCTCAATGAATTACTTGAAGATGGATCATCGGGATTAAAAGCAAAAAGTACAATGGTATTAAAATATCTAAAGCGATTATAATACGAATATCTACCTGATCAGTAATGCATAAGCAAACCATAATAGCGGAGCCTGTCCATGCAAATCGCCTGTCGTTTTTGGGCGATCCAGGTAATACCGGATTTCAGTGCTTTGACCTGTACCCACGCACACATCGGTTACTTTTCCTTCCTCATTGATATAATCAACTAGCGAAAGCCAGGCCTTCTGATACGCTTCCTTATATTTATCCTCTGAAAGGAGGCCTTTTTTAACTCCCATGGTCAATGCGTAGCCAAACATGCCGGTACATGAGGTTTCCTTCCATGCCGAATCTACATCGATCAGTTGCCTCCACATGCCATCATCAGCCTGGTATAGCAATAATGCCTCCATCATCTTCCTATACCCTTCCAGAATTGAATAGTAATGCGGATCACTATCCGGCAGCTCCGATAGCAGTTCAGCCAAACCGGCAGCCACCCATCCATTTCCCCTACCCCAGAAAAAAGGAGCATTTTCACCGTGAAAAAACAAGCCATTGGATTGCTGTAATCGCTGCAAATATGCATCGATCTCCAGGGCGACCCTTTCAAGATAAATTATTTTCCCTGTAGCCCGGTAGGCTTGTACCTGAAGACTGCCTATCATCCATATATCATCGATCCAGTATCTTGTCTGGTTGGTCAGACCATCAGGTAAGGGATCATTCCATTGTCCGTCAGCCAGTTCGATTCCCTGATGATAGAATAACTCCGAACCGGTTTGCATATATAATTCCAGTGGTAATATTCCGTAGACATTGGCATCAACATGATTTGCCGTATTTACTATACTATCATCAATTACTCTTTTATACCGTTCCGATAGCCTTGATATTGTTACAGAATCCTGCAGCAACCCTGCTAACCGTGCTGCCCCGAAAGCAACACATGCTTCAGCATAATGCACAGCAGTACAATGATCCGATATATACATCATAAAATCACCACGACTCAATAAATCATCCGTAACAATTCTGCCCACCCATACCGGTGATTTATTATCGGGCCAGAAAGAATCAATTATATCATTATCGGTTTCCTTACAGGCAACAATTCCTGTTATAAAAGCTGAGAGGCACAAAATCGTGAATCCAATTTTCATTTTTGAAGTTGTTTAGGCTTTATTAATCAATTCCTGAATTTCGCTGATATGAAGCTTAAAATGACGCAGGTAGTCAACAATTCCCTCACGCATACTTATAAATTTATTGGTATCGGCTTCCCATTGATTTTCCAATTTCGATTTGTCTACATTCCTTACAACATGAATAAAGTGCAGGTTGGAATATTTCCATAATTGTACCATAATGTTCCAGTCTTCTTCCTCATAATTTTGAATGGCTATCCACCTGTCGTTATTTCCATAGCTGGCATAGTTTGGAAATTGTATAGGACTTTTTTGGTATTGGAGGTGAATTATCCTGTGTGTATTATTCGAGGCGGAATCTATCATGTGCCCAAGAATTTGTTTAATGTTCCGGTTCTGACTATTTCGTCGATCCCTTAAAATACTTTCCGGCATGGGGGATAATTTCGCTTCCCATTGGTCAAGAAGATTGAGTAATTCCTGGCTGTTCTGTTCAAACTCACTCATAGTTACAATTATTAGTTATTCAAAGATACTAATTCGAAAAATGAATACCCGTCAAGAATTCAGTTTATACCTACCTGACTAAATATTACTTCTGAAGTTTTTCAATTGTGATAGTTTTTCATACATTGGGCATCCTTTCTCTACGACTTAAGCCCTGATGTTGATATTAGTAAATCTGCATGGAGTCGATATATTACAAGTTTCTGGACCATTTTGATGGCAGCTATACAAAGCAGATTATTCTTGAAGCATTGAATTTGCTTAATAGCCTCTGGCCATACCTTGTTGGCGGTATAATTATTACAACTCTGATAAAAGTTTACCTTAACAAGGATAAAATTCTTCAATTATTCTCCGGAAAAACAGGAATTTCGATTGCCTTTGCAGCCTTAATCGGAGTTATATCACCCCTTGGTAGTTATATAATCATACCTCTTGCCGGTGCGCTCTTTTTGTCAGGTGTTCCCATTCCTGTGTTAATGGCATTGCTCATCTCCTCTCCTCTTATCGATCCTAACTTATTTTTACTTACGGCAGGTGCTTTCGGATACCAAATGGCAATTGCGCGTTTGACTTCAGCTTTTCTTTTGGGACTTTCAGCCGGATACTTTACGAAATGGCTTATTGAACAGAATAAAATCAGCCTGCAAGGAATTATTTCAACCAGGAATTCTTTTCAAATCCGATTAATAGAAAATTCAGCACCCGAGCGAAACACCAGGTATTTCTTTACGGAACTTTACCATATGACAAAATTTATCAGTAAATTTTTTTTACTGGGAATTGCATTGGCCGCTGTAATTAAAATACTTACTCCACCCAGGCTTTTAATGCATATTTTTGCCGGAAACGAATTCCTGTCAGTAGTAATTTCTACCAGTGCAGGTATACCTTTTTATGTTTGCGGTGGTGCGGCTATACCGGTTGTTGAGCAGCTTGCTGATCTCGGGATGAGTAAAGGTGCAGTGCTTGCATTTTTTATATCGGGCCCTGTAACAAAAATCTCCAGTCTGATCCTGATGAATTCGATTTTTCGCTTCAGAATATTTTTAATTTATTTAATCACTGGCATATTTGGAGCTGCGATATTGGGTGTTTTATATAATATAACTAGGGTATGCACATGCTACATACTCTTAATTAGTTTATATTCAACAGGTAC
>CAZMVE010000075.1:0-3730 GCA_964569585.1 uncultured Bacteroidales bacterium
AATCTGCCAAAAGAGCAACATTCCGATTATTGGTGGGCAGCTATTGATGCTATTCTCGAAGATCCCAATATACATGAGAGTACAAAAAACTATTTTAACGACTTACTTCCATTTTCAGGATAACACTCAAAAACGATTCAATCGCAATACTATGCTCTTCTAAGCTGTGTTAAGCTAATTATGTAGTAAGAATTAATTCATACATTCATAAGGTTAATCTTATTTCAATAATTATCTTTATATCCGAAATTCTGATAACACTTCAACATGGTTGCTTTTATCGTTTGGGACGTAAAACCTCAGATTGCCGATCTGGGTTTCATCGAATTACGCTGGTACAGTTTGCTCTTTCTGTTCGGATTTATTATTGGTTACTATATTCTTAGTAAAATTTTTAAGAAGGAGGGACTTCCGATCGACTTACTCGATAAGCTCACTTTTTATGTTGTAATAAGCACTATTATTGGAGCCCGGCTGGGGCATTGTATTTTCTATGAACCTGAAGTATATCTCAGGCATCCGTTTCGGATGATCCTGCCCTTTGAAGGAATACTGGGCAAGGATTTTCATTTTACCGGTTACCAGGGATTGGCTAGTCATGGAGGTGCTATTGGCCTGCTAATAGGGCTTTATTTATACGCCCGGAAATTTAAAAAACCCTATTTATGGATTCTGGATCGTATTGCTATTGTCACTGCTCAGGCAGCAGTCCTTATCAGGCTAGGCAATCTTTTCAACTCCGAAATAGTAGGAACTGCAACGAATTTACCCTGGGGAGTAAAATTTGTTCGTCTTGCACCGCGCGGAATACCACTCGAACAGATTGTACCACTTCATCCGACACAGATTTATGAATCAATATGTTATCTTATTATTTTTATTATTCTTATAACCCTATATTATAAGAGATATCCACGGCTGAAACAGGGTATATTTATCGGCCTGTTCTTTATTCTGGTATTTACAGCACGCTTCTTCATCGAATTTGTTAAAGATGATCAGGTAGCTTTTGAAGCAGGGATGTTTTTAAATATGGGACAACTACTCAGCATCCCTTTTATAATTGCAGGAATTTTCCTGGTTAGTCGCAAATCGACCAGCTATCAGACTGAAAAAACCTGATTCGGAAGTACCGATCTAAAGTTTTTACTAGCTTTGCATTTATTTGGATTGAATAAGAATAATGTATTCATATCCAGGCTTCTATCTTAAAAAAAAGTGGTTTCACTATGTATATTTATAGTCAGATCAGAGGCAAAACATTTTTAACCTGGACCAGTTTATGAAGAATAATGGGATAGCAATTGATATTAATGAGTTAAGAAAAGATACTACGCAAGATATTGACGATACGTCTGTTGAGGTTGTAAAGAACGCCATCATTGCAAATGGGATCGAAACCGTCGCGTTTAATAATGCATCTCGCATCGGTCTTCAGAATAATTTCTCAGACGAAATTAAAACCGGGAAAATTACTTCTCAGGAAAAATCGGGTCGATGCTGGATGTTTGCAGGCCTGAACCTTTTTCGTTCCAGTGTAGTTAAAAAACTGAATGTTGAAGATTTTGAGTTTTCACAGAACTATCCCATGTTTTTCGATAAGCTGGAGAAGGCAAATTATTTTCTCGAATCGATTCTGCGAACACTGGATGAGGATATCTACAGCAGAATAGTCATGTGGCTCCTGAACGAACCGCTTCAGGACGGTGGACAGTGGGATATGTTTGTCAACCTTGTGAATAAGTACGGGGCGGTTCCTAAGAATATAATGCCGGAAACTTTTCATAGCAGTAACAGCGAGTTGATGAATCAACTGCTTTCTTCCCGCCTTCGTGAATGGGCTGCTGAATTGCGCGAATCCTATGCGGCCGGGAATACTATTGATACACTGAGAGAACGTAAGGAAGAGTACATAAAAGATTTTTACCGGATACTCACTTACTTTCTGGGTGATCCACCATTCGAATTTAATTATGAATACAGGGATAAGGAGGAAGTACACAGAAGTATCGAAAAATTAACTCCCCTGAAATTTTATAAAGAATATGTGGGTATCGATCTGGATGAATTTGTAAGTCTGATTCATGCTCCCACACCGGATAAACCATTCGGGAAAACTTATACCATCGATTTTCTGGGAAATCTGGCTGAAGGTAAAAAGATACTGTATTTGAATACATCATTGGACGATTTTAAGAAATGCACCATAATCCAGCTTAAAAATAAGGAACCTGTCTGGTTTGGCTGTGATATCCGATGGCAGACCGAACGCAAAAAGGGGCTTATGGATACACGTGTGTTCTTATTTAATTATTCGTTGGGGATTCAATCAAAATCAGATAAAGCCAGCCGGCTGCTCTTTGGCGATAGTCTTTTAACTCATGCTATGGTTTTCACGGGAGTAAATCTTACCAATGGAAAACCTACACGCTGGAAGGTTGAAAATTCGTGGGGAGAGGAGCGCGGAGAAAAGGGATTTTTTATTATGAGCGACGATTGGTTCAATGAGTATAATTATCAGGTTGTTATTCATAAAAAACATCTTTCACCCGAAATGCTGGAACAGCTTAAAAAGGAACCTGTTGTTTTGCCTCCCTGGGATCCGATAGGAACGCTGGCAATTTAATCTGGAAAATATGTCACATGCTGAAGATCATCATAGTCACAGCCATAATCTGAAAGGGAAAAATCTTCTTTTTGCTTTTGGACTAAATTTAACTATTACCGTTGCTGAGATCATAGGAGGCCTGCTCTCCAATAGTCTTGCCCTGCTTTCTGACGCCATCCATAATCTTGGCGATACATTTGCTGTAATGCTGGCCTATATTGCTAATATTATCAGCAGAAAAAATGCCAACGAGCGAAAAACTTTCGGGTATAAGCGGATCGAAATCCTTGCCGCATTGCTAAATGCAATTATACTTATTGTCATCACACTATTTCTGTTTATCGAAGCGTACAAACGCTTTCAATCGCCCGAACCTATAAAGGGATTGGTAATGTTCTGGGTGGCGGTAATAGGGCTGATAGCCAATCTGGTCGCAGTAATTCTGCTGAAAGGTGACTCGCAGCGTAATCTGAATATCCGGGCTGCCTACCTCCACCTCCTTGGCGATACCATATCGTCGGTTGCTGTGATTGTGGGTTCCGTACTTATCTATTATTTTAATGTTTATTGGATCGACCCGGTAGTAACAGTATTGATCGGATTGTATATTCTTAAAGAAGCTTTCCTGGTAATAAAAGAAACGGTCGCTATACTTATGCAGGGCACTCCTTCATCCATCGATCTGCAAAAAGTTGTGCAGGAAATCGAAACACATAGCGAGATCAGTAATGTACATCATGTACATGCCTGGAAGCTTGATGATAAACAGATTCATTTTGAATGTCATGCCGATTTAACCCAAGACCTGCCACTCAGCAAAACTGACAAAATACGATCGGAAGTTGAAGCCATTTTATTAAACAAGTTTGGTATCTCACATGTTACTGTACAGTTCGAGTATAATTGCTGCGACGAAAAAAGTGTCATTCACCCTTAAGCAGGACAGGTTATGCAATACCTCTCATTATATTTTGAAAAGCTATATGCTTTGGTGCTCGATATGGCTCCCTGGTTGCTGTTGGGATTTCTGATTGCAGGTATGTTGCATGTATTCTTTCCTCAGGGGAAGATAAACCGTCTGCTGGGAAGTTCAACTATCAAATCGGTTTTCCGGGCGGCACT
>CAZMVE010000075.1:3830-5584 GCA_964569585.1 uncultured Bacteroidales bacterium
ATAAAACCTTTCAGCGAAACATCAGTAATTCCAGATAACGGACAAAAACGAAAGAATCCTATTATCGAAGTTTTCCGTTACGCATTTGTCGAATTTCTTGATGACATTGCCAAATGGCTCATTATCGGGCTTCTGATTGCAGCACTCATCGCCGTGTTTATTCCCAATGACTTTTTTGCCACATACATTCATAACGATTTCATCGGAATGCTGATTATCCTGGCAGCATCGATACCGGTGTATGTCTGTGCTACCAGTTCGGTACCTATAGCAGCCGTATTAATGATGAAAGGAGTTTCTCCGGGAGCAGCGCTGGTGTTTCTTATGGCCGGACCCGCAACCAATGCAGCTACGATATCGGTTATCGGGAACAGTATGGGTAAAAAAACTCTTTTTATCTATTTGATCACTCTGATTGCCGGGGCACTTTTTTCAGGAATTTTTATTGATTATCTGCTACCCAGGGAATGGTTCACAGGCGCTATCTCTCACATGCATGAAGGGCATGAACATAGTATTTTACCCTACGGGATACACCTGATTTCAGGTATACTTATTACACTTTTCATTTTGAATATCTATCTTCGCAAATTGATAAGAAGAATGAAGAGAAAATCAGAGACGGAACTCTTAAAAGATTTGAATATGAATGAAATAAAAGTATTTGTGAGGGGTATGAGTTGTAATCATTGTAAAATGTCAGTTGAAAGCAATCTTAATAAGCTTGAAAGTGTCGATAATAGTATTGCCGATGTCGATAACGGTACGGTTATACTTACGGGCGATCATATCGATCTGGAAAAAGTTAAGGAAACAGTGGAGAGTATCGGATATAAGTATGGTGGCAAAGTAGCATAAAATTCACCTATAATAAATAATTCTTTAAAGCATATGTATAAAGTTGTATTGTTACGGCACGGTGAAAGTGAGTGGAACAAGGAAAACCGTTTCACGGGCTGGACCGACGTTGACCTGACGGAAAAAGGAATAAGTGAAGCCAGAAAGGCTGGAAAAGTATTGAAAAAAAACGGATTTGATTTCGAAATCGCTTTTGTTTCGGTGTTGAAACGGGCCTTACGCACACTATGGCTGACGCTGGAAGAAATGGATCAGCTATGGATACCCTGGGAAAAATCGTGGAGGCTTAATGAAAGACATTATGGGGGACTTCAGGGATTGAACAAGGCCGAAACCGCAGCAAAGCATGGCGAAGAGCAGGTATTGATTTGGCGAAGAAGTTACGATGTACCGCCCCCACCGCTTGATAAAACTGATGACCGGTATCCCGGGAAATTGAGAGTATATAGCGACGTTGCTGTTAATGATCTTCCTGTAACCGAAAGTTTGAAAGATACGGTGGCTCGTTTCCTTCCGTACTGGCACGAAACGATTGCTCCTACCATTAAATCAGGAAAAAAGGTAATTATTGCAGCACATGGCAATAGTCTGAGGGCATTGGTGAAGTATCTTGATACTATGAGTGAAGAGGAAATTCTAAAACTGAATATACCTACTGGTATGCCTCTGGTATATGAACTTGACAAAGATCTTAAACCGATTAAACATTACTATCTGGGCGATCCTGATGAAGTGAAGAAAGCTATGGAATCGGTAGCCAATCAGGGGAAGGCAAAATAAACTAGAAATTTATAGAAAGCCCGGTATTTTTAAAGTATCGGGTTTTTTATGGTAACATATTTGTTTTAAAATCCAGGTATTCCGATTCGAAATAATCACCGCCAGGACTCCCCAAA
>CAZMVE010000075.1:5684-8558 GCA_964569585.1 uncultured Bacteroidales bacterium
TGCATCATACTGTTCATGAACTGATAAGCATCGGCATAATTCACAGGATCCAAAATAGGGAATTCAACCGGATCGGCCCGGATAGCACTATCCATTGATTCACCTATCTCAATATCCTGCTGCAGTGTAAAAAGGTTGAATCCGGTTTCTTTATCGCAGGATATCACCGAAGCAGCTAAAACTATCATTATGATGATCCCATTGATTCCCAGTCGGTTATTTTTCATTTTCATTAGCGTTTATGAAGTATTAATTTATTAAATTTCATGTTGAATAAAAAGGTATACGCTATTGATTTCATAGGGTTATACTATATTTATTTCATTGATGGCTAGGAATTACTATATTCGTGTTTACCGATAAAAACAAACTTTTCGCCGAATACCTGTTTTTATCCTGCAATTCAGCAATTAATTTTGACCATAAATTTAAATGATTTGAAAATGGAACAGAATCATACACAAAAGAGATTCCTTATTGGTTTTTTTATTTTGGCTGCCGGTATGGCAATTTTATTGACTAATCTGGGAATCCTGGATTTTGAAATAAAAAAATACCTCCTTCGATGGGAAGTAATTTTGATTGGCATGGGATTTATTTTTTTGTTTTCGCATGATAACAAAGCTCCCGGGATTGTGCTGCTGATAATTGGAGGCTCTCTGTATTTACGGGATTTTTTTAATCTTAATTTTAATTTCTGGCAAATTTTCTGGCCTGCTATGCTAATTGTGATAGGAGTAATGATAATTCTTCACAGAAAATTCGAACCTTCACATAGCGAAAAAAAAAATTTGAGCGATGATGATATAATCGATGAAGTAGCTGTTTTTGGCGGAGGCGATCGGACTATTTTATCACAAAATTTTCAGGGAGGAAAAATCCTTGCCATATTTGGCGGATCGAATTTTAATCTTGCCAGAGCAAGGATGGCACCCGGGAAAAATTATATCGATGTGCTTGCTGTTTTTGGTGGTCTTAAACTTATTGTGCCTGAGGACTGGCATGTAAGGATAAATGCAATCTCAATTTTCGGCGGCTTTACTGATAAGCATAGGATTCAGCCACATAGTTCAGATTATAATTCCGAAAGCGAACTTATAATTAAAGGTTTTTTGTTGTTTGGAGGCGGTGAGATAAGAAGCTTTTAAGCATTACTCTCTAAAATAAGTTATTCCTGTGCTGCATCCTATACTTAAAAACAGGCGAAATCTTATAGGGTACCTGATTATCTGGATGATAATCGCTGCCCTTAATACATTCATACTTGTTTATTTCAACGATTTTGGTTTCGTTATTTCCATACTGGAAAGTCTCATATTTAATATTTTATTTGCTATTCTCAGTATAGGTATTTGGTATCCTGTATATTATACTGATATCGAGAAAAACCGGTTCAGCAATTTTTTTACGAATCATCTTGCAGCAAGCTCTCTAGCGGTAGGCATTTGGGTATGGCTCTCGTATGCTATTCTTTCTTCTCTCTTTGCCAACGATGAAGAATATTTAAATTACCTGAATTCTTCGATACCATGGCGCATAGGTATAGGCTTTTTATTCTATGTGCTGATTGCTTCAAATTATTACCTGTTTATTTATTATCAGAATTTTAAAGATAAATTGGTGCGCGAATCCGAATTGAAATCCCTGGTAAAAGAATCGCAATTAAGCTCTTTGAAATCGCAAATCAACCCTCACTTTCTTTTTAATAGTCTTAATAGTATTAGTTCTTTAACTATGATCAGTCCTCAAAGAGCCCAGGATATGGTAATTAATCTGTCCGATTTTTTACGGTATTCACTATCCCATAAAAATGAATCGCTTACTACATTTCAAAAGGAACTACAAAATATTGACCGCTACCTGAAGATTGAAAAAATACGATTTGGAAACAGGCTAAATGTCGAAAAGGAAATTTCGGAACCTTGTCTGCGATATTATTTACCGGGTTTAATTTTGCAGCCTCTTATGGAAAATGCAGTTAAATATGGAATTTATGAAAGCACAGAAAAATCGAATATCTATATTATTGCAAGCTGCTCCAAAGAAGTATTGGAAATAGTGATCAGGAATGATTACGATACGGACTTTGTTACTAAGAAAGGTGAGGGCATAGGTTTGAGCAATGTTATCAGCCGGATGAAAATACAGTACAACCGGGACGATTTAATTAAGATCAATAGAATGGATAAATCATTCGAAGTAAAAATATTTTTCCCTCAAAATTTATAATCTAACTACTATGGAAAAAGTAAAAGTTGTCATAATTGAGGATGAAGAACTAGGTAGAGAACTCATAAAAAACTACCTGAAAGAAAAGGAGAATGTTGAGATTCTTGCAGAATGCGAGAATGGTTTTGAAGGGATAAAAGCCATACAGGATCTTAAACCCGATTTGGTATTTCTGGATATTCAGATGCCTAAACTGAATGGGTTCGAAATGCTGGAAATTCTCGATGAAAAGCCGGAAATAATATTCACTACGGCCTACAATCAATATGCAATTCAAGCCTTCGAACTGAACGCTGTCGATTATTTGCTAAAACCCTTTTCAAAAGAAAGATTACTCGATGCACTTGAGAAAGCCATTTCCCGGATAAAAATGAATCAACCGAGGACGGATAAAATAAATAAACTAATTCAACAACCGCTCGACGAGATCATTGAAAGGATCGTTGTCAAGTCGAATACTAAGATCAAGGTTATCCCGGTCGATAAAATCAGGTATCTTGAAGCGCAGGACGACTATGTGATGATCTATACTTTCGAAGGCAGACATCTCAAACAAGCCACAATGAAATATTTCGAAGAACACCTCGATCCCAAAGAATTTATGAGAGTTCACAGGTCTTACATAATTCGGCTTGATCAGGTGGT
>CAZMVE010000075.1:8658-13531 GCA_964569585.1 uncultured Bacteroidales bacterium
ATACTTCCGGTTTATGGTGTAATCAGCTCTTCCCTCGCCGACATTGACACTTACATCTTTCCATCTGTAGCCTATCGCATCCCTCTGACGGGAAAATTCATACTGCCCCAGTGACTCGTAATCGATTTCCTGATAAGTATTCACAGAATCGAGAACGGCCTGTACACCCTTAGTATTAAGTAAAATTCCACGAACCAGGTAGGGTATAGTAGCTCCGAATAGTGTTGCCAGGTCGTAATACGGACAAAATACTATATCGTAGCCTGTTGAACCGGGTTCCAAATTTAGCTGCTTATGTTGAATAAAATTGTAATAAGTAAAAACTACGGAATCATTTTTAAAAATCGTTACCGTATCACGTTGCTCAGTTTCTTCCTCAATAATGCAAAATCGATACGATACATTATCGACATGAAAAAACTGGATACGCTTGCGCTGAGTATAGCTATTTGCTGATAAATTTCCAAGAATATAAACATCGTTTGTATACATGCGGATATTATCTTGAAAAAATGTCCAGTCACTTATTGCAGTGTAATCGGGGTAGCTGCTTTGTATATCATAATTCCAGTTCGAAGGTTCACTGCCTGGATCAGGTATTTCAATATTTTCCTGACGGGAATTCCATATAAACCAACCATCACCCGAGTTTACAAGAATATGCCACCCCTCATTACCCGATTCGAATCCAAGCTGCCAGTCATAGATCGGATGCACGGCTTTCACTTCGCCCGACTCGAAATCGAAATAACTCTGATATAGAGTTATATTATTTTCAATAGTGACAACTTCACCCGGGTAGGGATTTACCGGTTCATCCTTTTCAAAACATGAAACCAGTAGCAACGGAAAAGCATACAATAATCCATATTTTATCATTCCGTATGTCATAACGCGTCTTTTTCGAAGCGGTATTTCAATTTAATAAACCAGGTTCTTCCATATCCTGCCGGAGTCGACTGGCTGTCGCTTCCGTGGAGATTCAAATTCCCATATGAATCAACCAGGGTTACATCGAACAGGTTTTTTATACCTGTTGAAACTGTAAGGCCAATAAGCGGAAATATTTTAGAGAGTGTAACATCCAACGAATGATAATGCGAGACAAAGCGTTCTGCCATGCCATCCAATCCTCCTTCAGGATTGAAGTTACCCGCAAATTCGAGATAGTCGTCGTTATACTTGTAAAATAGTGCCAGCTCATAATTATACCGGGGGCTTTGATATCGGGCAGAGCTTACAAAATCGGTCGAATATACAAATTGTTCCGGATCGGATATTCTGCTTCTCCCGGTTAAATTAACGCCGAATCCCATAGTTAAACGGGGAAACAAATAATATTTTATACTGCTTTCAATGCCTTGAGTAGTAAGATTATTATCCTGAATGTTCAGGTAAGTTGCCCAGCCCGGTTGCGCCGTATCAATTACTAGCTGGATAGCATTTTTTATGGAATTATAGTAAGCATTCAGCGTTATATCGGCAGCCTGTTTGCCCATTTTAATGGAATAATCGATAGAAAAATTAACGCTATTGCCGGTTTCCGGTTTAAGATCGGGATTTCCATGAATATCATGAATATTATCGGTAAACTCAAGGTACAACTGTTTCAATGACGGAGCCCTGAATCCTTTGGCGTAGGATGCCCGGAGAATAAATTTTCCGGGTTGGATTTTTACATTGAAAGCGTAGATGAGAGGAGCCTTAAAGTCGGAATTATAGATATACCGGACACCGGGTTGAAGACTTACTAATTCAAATGGGTGCAGAATAAAATTCATAAATAAGGCAGCATCGGTGATCTGTTGATTTCCTTGTGTACGCTTTCCGCTGGCTGATTCATAAGAGACATCAAATCCGGTCTGATATTCAAATGTCCTGCCGGTTTTATTCGATACAAATCCCCGGGTCGAAATCAGGTGAAACAATGTAGTATCATGCAGATCAGGATTTTCAACTGGAGTCTTTTCAAGATTGACCAAATCGTTCAGGTAAGTGATCTTGCGCTTTTTATAGTAGGAATATCCGGCTTGCAGGTTCAGAATGAAATATTCGTGATATTGGTTTACCAAGCTGAAACGATTATTCCACCTGGTTGTGAAGTGATAGCTGTCCAGCGTTTTTTCATAAAGATTCTCCAGCGACAGCGAATCCTGATCGCGCAACTCTTCGGTAATAAAATCAGTTTGTAACTGCAGGGTAAGCTCCTTATGGTGGTAAGAATAAAGGCCACCGGCAATATACTGCAATTTGGGTTTCCAGATCTTATAGCGCGATGTATCGGCGGGACCCCAACCCGAATGAAAATTGCGTGCCCCGTTGATCGAAAACACATGATTCCCAAATTTTCGCGAAGCAGATGCATTTATAGTATAGATCCCAACGGTTTCAAAATATGCTTCTGTTTCTGCCAGAAATGATTTCTCTTCATGGTTGGATGTGATAATATTGATAGCTCCAGCCAGGGCGTTGCTGCCATATACCACCGACATGGGGCCCTCGATATATTCAATATGATCGACTGTGTGCAGACTTAATTGTCCGAGTTCCAGCCTGTCTGCTACCCTACCTGTGATGGGCATACCATCGATCAGAATTTTAACATGTTCGCCTGTCAGCCCACGAATTCTTAAAAAGTCGCCTAATACACCCTCAGTACGGTACTGAAAGCTTAATTCATTTTGCATGAGGTCGCCCAGGTTATTTGCTGCTTTCAGACCCATGGTCCGGCTATCGATGATATCGACCCTATAAATAGACTGATCAACAGGTTGAGGCCTGAACTGACCTGTGACTACTACCCTGTCGAGTTGGTAGTATTCCGGTGAAAGTATGCATTCAAAGATTCCTGCATGCATCAGGGTATCACTGAAAGGTTTGAATCCCAAACAGCTTATTGTAACTATGGCCGGGGGAATAGTTGTTACAGTACACTGTCCTGAAGCATCGGAAATAGTCTTTTCAATAGCAGATCCTTTCATGGAACGGATTTGCACATGCGCATATTCTACGGGCTGATCGGTGACCTTATCCTTCAGTATCAGAGTAAGGGCCTGCCCGGAAATGCCGGGACTGAAAATTGTAATTAGTAACAAAAGAAGGAACAGTATGAAAATTCTTCCTATACTGCACCTTCGGAAATAATGCTTAAGTATATTATTCAACCTTTTTTATCTTAAAAGATAGTTTTCCCTCCGACTGACTGTCGTATTCGGTAAAGTAGATACGGTATATTTCATTCGCCGAGACTTTAACAAAAAAACTGGTGTTGTCGGCCAGCGAGATTTCATGGGTCACAGGGTCTGAACTTTTCCAGTCCCAGCCAATTATATCTGCCTGATCGGTAAAATCGTCGGAAGCATCGGTATAGTGGGCACTTTCGGGATTCATCGCTTCAACTTTTAATCCTTCAATACCAGGGCTTAATAATATACCCACAACGGGATAATCGATATAAACACCCTGGCCATAAGGAATTTTTACGACGTATTTGGTGAATATAAGATCCCAGGTATCTTTATCGGGTTGTGCTTCTACAACTTCCTGGTTTACGATGGAATACTGAATGAAATGCTTCGAATCGGAATAGGGAGCCGGAGAAAATGAAGCATCGGTCTGATTGCTTCCGTCAATGTTGGCCCACCGCATTTCATAGGTATCGGTATATCCATCCCTTTTCCGGATAAATATCTTTTTTATCTCACTGTTGGTTAACCTGATGACATATATTGAATCGCCCCATACGGCATAAGTATTCGCATGATCGTAGGTTCCCCATCCAAAGTTAAATCCTCCTTCAGAGAACCGGTTAAATGCACCATTCATCCAATCGGATTTGTCATTATAAACAGGGGTCCGGAGCGACATGCCTGAAGTATCGACAGCATCCCAGCTTGTAGTATCTCCAAATGAGTACAGTTGAACACCGGCTCCTTCATTAATGAGTATTGTAGCTGTCTGAAGCGGCACCGAGAAGGCGATATCCCAATCGGAACGGTTATAGGAAGCTACTTCGCCTTGAAGAAAACTATAATATACGTCATACATATGATTGTTACCCATCAGAATGGTTTCAGTTTTATCACTTGTATCCTTATTCTTTTCACATGAAAAAAGAAATGCAGGTACAAGTAAACTTATCAGAATGATCTTTTTCATTGATTAAGGCTTTAGTATTAATAGTTCATTGATAGCACAACTTTACAGAGTTGTGCCGGAAAAAGTAAAATAGTGTGGAAAAATACAACTATGATTTTGGTGGGCCCCGCAATAGATGGGAATAGTAAAAAACAGAAAGAAATTCTTTCGACAGAGGGGGTCGGAATATGGGTTTCTTTAATGATTGATAAATAGAATATGCAGAATGAATTAAAGCCGATTCTTTTTCAACCTTATTATTCTTTTTAGATGAATCAGGGTAACGGAAATTGGCATAAACCTGATGATCGGAGATAGCACTTTCCTTCAGATCAGCCGATTTTTCAATTCCGGCCTGCGATTTTTCACGCATCATCAGATTACCTCTGAATCCAACCAGTATGCATAGCCACACAACTGACAGATATAACAAGTAGGGAAGTATGGATCCAAAACTGCTAAAAAAAATCATAGTAGTATTGTTGTGCGGATTTCTACAAATTTACTAAACTTGTTATTAATAATGTATAGGGTATCAGCAGAAAGAGTTTTCTTTTCACTCTGCTTTTCCTTACTTATCTTTGATTTAACCTTTCTTAAATAAGTCCATTATGAACGACTTGCTGGCTGCACGATATCAAATGGCAATATCCCTGGCTTTTCATATTGTATATGCTTCTATTGGCATGACCATGCCCTTTTTTTTATTTGTTGCAGAATATAAATGGATAAAAAC
>CAZMVE010000075.1:13631-15519 GCA_964569585.1 uncultured Bacteroidales bacterium
TAGGCTCAGGATTATTAATTGGAATAGCAGGCGTGGCATCGGGATTTTTTGTAATTGCCGCTAATGGCTGGATGAACAGCCCTGAAGGATTTGACTGGATCAACGGTCAGGCCTATAATATTGACCCGGTGGCTGCCATGTTTAATGCCGCCTGGATATCACAATCGACACACATGACGTTTGCTGCCTTCGCAGCTACAGGCTTTGGAGTGGCCGGACTTCATGCCATACTGTTACTTCGTGGTAAATTCCCGGAATTTCATCGAAAGGCCTATAAAATAGCGCTTACATTTGGAGCGGTTGCTGCTTTAATACTGCCGATCAGCGGAGATTTTTCAGCGAAAAATGTTGCCAGGCGTCAGCCGGAGAAAATGGCTGCTATGGAATCCTTATTTAAAACTCAGGAACGAGCACCGCTATTAATTGGAGGGATACCCAATGAAGAAACTCAGGAAGTGAAAATGGCTATTGAGTTGCCTGGATTTTTAAGTTATCTGGCCTTTGGCAAGTTCAATGCAGAAGTTAAAGGACTTAATGAGTTTCCTCCTGATGAATGGCCCCCGGTTTTGCTAACCCATATAAGTTTTCAGCTGATGGTACTTTTTGGGATGATTATGGCGACTATAGCTGTTTTATATTTTGTATTCAGTATACAATGGAAGAAAATACTTGAGAAATCCTTATGGTTAAAAATCCTGGCGTTTGCGACTCCATTGGGTTTTCTGGCCATCGAAACAGGTTGGATGGTAACCGAACTGGGACGCCAGCCCTGGATAATTTACCGTATAATGCGCACAGAAGATGCATTGACCTCGATGCCGGGTATTGTTTATCCTTTACTGGTGATATCAGGGATATACCTGATCCTCACGTTTCTTTCGTTTTTTCTTATGAGACGGCAAATACAATTTATTCATGAACAAGCTAATACGAATGGATCATGATTGAGCTCACTATAATATTTATCGGGATTTCAGTATTACTGTATGTTCTTTTGGGTGGCGCCGATTATGGTGCAGGGATCATCGAAATATTCACCGGCAGCAAGCGTATGAATACTATTTCGAAAGCCATTGCTCCTGTGTGGGAAGCTAATCATATCTGGATAATAGTAGTCATTGTTATTCTTTTTAATGCATTTCCCGAAGTGTATTCAACAGTAACCATGTATCTGCATATACCCCTGATGCTTGTTTTAATTGGTATTATTTTCCGTGGCACTGCATTTGCTTTTCGCTACTACGATCCTTTTCAGGATCGTTCGCACAAGATTTACACATTACTCTTTAAAATTTTTAGCCTGTTTACACCTTTCTTTCTTGGAGTCACCCTGGGGGCAGTAATTCTTGGAAATCTTACAACCGATAATACACTTTCTTTTCATGATCGGTTTATAGCCCCATGGTTAAATCTGTTTCCTTTTTCGCTTGGAATTTTTATTGTTGTGCTTTTTACTTACCTGGCTGCAGTGTATCTTATCGGAGAATCTTCTGACAATGAGAGCAGGAAACAATTTTCTCGCTATTCAATTCGCCTACTTATAGCGCTTGTATTTAGCGGTGCTTTTGTTTTTGTGTCTGCCCAGGTAAACGGATTAAACTTGCTTGATATGTACCTTCACTCAGGGATTAGCATATCCTGCGCAATAATTGCCACAGTATTGTTGCCCGTATTCCTTTATGCCTTGAGAAAAGGCATGAAGAACATGATGCGGATTATTGCAGGAGCGCAAACTGCGGCTATACTTACGGGCTGGTTTGGAATTCAATATCCTGTACTCGTAGTCTTAAATAATACTTCCTCATTAACTGTTTACAACACGGTTGCTCCTGCAAAAACACTTCTTATGATGATTATTGCACTGGTTGTAGGACTGGCATTTGTTATT
>CAZMVE010000076.1:0-15272 GCA_964569585.1 uncultured Bacteroidales bacterium
TAACATAAGCTAGATGAGTTAAATCCATATTGGGTTGCGTATTTATAAAATTTAATTAGGGAGACTCAAATTTACCTAATAAAAATCTAGTGAAAATTATAAACAGGATTCTGTTCTGTCGCTACGATTAAGCTGTTTGTTTATTCTTTTCCGGTACTTCTTTTCCAGCAGTTCCCTGCTATTTGCCGAGCCGTGAGAGGGCATGAATACGGAACAACCGGTTTCCAGCAATTTTCCCCAACTGGTAATTAGTTGTTCAACATCGTTGGCAAAAGGAGGGAAGACCGAATTCCTGAATATGCCGAACATGGCATCGCCCACCAGGGCTATTTCATTATCAATGATCAGGCTCATGGAGCCGGGAGTGTGACCGGGAGTGTGCATAATATAGGCATCGAAGCCAAAATCTTTCAGGTCAAAAACAGAATCGACTAAAAAATCATACTCACAGGGTTCGTACCGGAACAGAACTGAAAACGGTCTGGCCAGTACATGCATGAGAGTCCGGGTAAACGGATTAGTTCCCTGCGGTATGATGTTGTCCCCGCTCATTAAATAGGGAGCCTCATTCTTGTGGACAATAACTGAAGCCATGTATTTTTCTTTGATCCGGCGGGCATTGGCGGCATGGTCGAAATGCGCATGGGTGAGTATTAAATAATCTATCTTCTCAACCTGCAATGCTTGTATGCGTTTAACCAGTTTGTTCCACCTGTATGCCGGACTTGTGTCAACTAACAGGTTTTTCTCCCCGTTTGTTACCAGCAATACATTGCTTCTGCCCGAGAGTAACTGAATAATCCTGCAACCACTTTTAGTTTCCCATGTTTTCCTTATATTCATCGTTTGCAGTAATAACTCATTTTCTTCCGATGATCAGGTAAACCGGCCGCTTGAAAAACAGTTCCCCGTTATTCCTGAACAGATAGCCGGAGAGTTTTTTATCCTTTTCACCGGTTTCCATTAGTTCCCGGATCTTGATACTGTTTTCCTGTTCCTGCCGGGCATGTTCCAGGTATTCCTTTACATTCAGATCAACTGTCAACCGGAATTCCCCTGTTTTTTCGATGCTATTTTCTTCGTACAACCTATTAAACTCTTTTTCGCTTAGTGTTTTATTATGGCTTATGTCTACCAGCTTATCGAAAGACTCGAAAAAGTCATTGACATAATGATCGGTATAGGCTACAATGTCCTGGATACTTATTTTACCTCCGGTCTCACAGCATCGAATCATCTCTTTGAATATTATACCGGAATTTACGAAATGATGAAAAGCCGATTTACTGACTACCACGGAAAAGGAATTATCTGTACAGGGTAAATTTTCCACATCGGCGCACTCAAAGCCGAGGTTATTCAGTCCGAATTCTTTTCTTAATGAATTGGCTATTTCAATTTCTTTATCGGAAATATCAATGCCTTGAGCTTTGCTGACCCGCCTGGCAATAAACAGTGTAAATTCTCCCGGGCCACAAGCAACGTCCAAAACCCTGTCGGTGAGTTGTATACCACAAAAATCGAAATAGGCCTGAAGGTACTCTGTTTTCTTACCAATCCACCAGTTGGCAAAATTTTCCGCCTGTTTGTTAAACTGATCTTTTATAATTTGATTTTGCATGAAGTTTTACTTTCTGCCGGAGGAAAAGTACAACTTCTTTGCTTAAAAGCAAAAAGTATTGAATTTACTTTTTCCTGTTTTTTTGGAGTAATTTTTTACTGGAAGACAGTGTGTTTCACTATTATTTTCGGTGTCCATTTTTATATTATATGGATAGTTATTAAGAAAAGACATAGGCACTCAACAAACCAATTATAAAAAGATTACCGCGAATGTTGAGACCTGCCCTGCCACTTTTTCGGTTTAAAATTGCCACGGGGTTTCGGTCGTGCGTGACCTGAATTTCCTTTTCTCTGTTGTTTTGGGGCTATCACCGGATGATGATCCATCAAGGGGAAAGGATGATTTTCAATTACAGCAATTTTTTTAGCGATCAATTTTTCTATATCGTGTAAATAGGCTTTTTCCACTGCATCACAAAATGAAAGAGCAGTTCCTTTTGCCCCCGCTCTTCCCGTTCTTCCAATACGATGAACGTATGTTTCGGCAATATTGGATATTTCATAATTGATCACATATTCCAATTCATCAATATCAATTCCGCGGGCTGCAATATCAGTTGCCACCAATACACGTGTAGTTTGTGCTTTAAAATTTGCCAGGGCACGTTGTCTGGCATTTTGCGCCTTATTACCATGTATCGCTTCTGCTTTAATATTATGCTTCAACAGGAATTTCACAACTTTGTCGGCACCATGTTTTGTGCGTGTAAACACCAGGGCGGTTTTGATGCTTGTATCTTTCAGAATTTCTGCCAGTAAGGCATTTTTATTTCCTTTATCGACGAAGTAAACATATTGTTTAATAATATCTACTGTTAGTGAATTGGGCGTTACCGAAACCTTTGAAGGGTTGTGCAATATGGTGTTTGCAAGCTTAATAATTTCGGGTAGTAAGGTTGCAGAAAAGAAAAGTGATTGTCTTTTTCTTGGAAGTACCGCCAGCAATTTTTTTACATCGTGAATAAAACCCATGTCCAGCATTCGATCTGCTTCATCCAGGACAAAGATTTCTACATCATGTAAAGTCAAATATCCCTGGTTCATGAGATCTAACAACCGACCCGGTGTTGCAATCACAATGTCTACGCCACCGCGCAATGCCGATGTTTGCGGATTTTGATTAACGCCGCCAAAAATTACACTATATTTTAAATCCGTATGTCTGCCATAAGCTTTAAAACTTTCCCCGATTTGAATGGCCAGCTCTCGTGTTGGGGTAACGATCAGGCTCCTCACTATTCTTTTTTTGAAATAGGTTTTATTTGCGCTCAACAATTGGAGGATAGGAATAGCAAATGCAGCCGTTTTTCCTGTCCCTGTTTGTGCACAACCTAGTAAGTCGGTGCCTTGTAATACAATAGGAATGGCTTGTGACTGTATGGGAGTTGGCGTGGTATAACCTTCTTCCTGCACCGCTTTTAAAATAGGTTCAATTATGTTTAATGATTGGAAAAGCATATCAGATTTGAGTATTAAGATGTTAAATTATATTTTCTTCATCAAGCTTGTAAGCTTGTTTTTCATTGTCTTGTTGCTAACGCCTTGAATATCGGGTATCAAGAATATTTTCCGGATGCCTTGTATTTATTGCCGTGTACCTTTTGGGATGAAATTTACAGAGTGGAATGTTATCAAAGTTTGCCAAGCGCAACAAAATACAAAAGTAGCAATAATATTGTATTGACCGATACTGATTCATTACCTTTCAGATGTACGGTCGTTTTACCTGTCATGGTTATTGCAAGTCTCATAGATGCGAAAGGAATGATTACAGGAAGTTTATTCTATACTATCGGCAGTAAGAAATCAAAATCACCAAGTACTTTCAAGATACCTATTAGCTTTATTTGTTAAGCTAAGAAATCATCCATTCATCAATTCTTCATCTAATCAATTAACCAATTACACAGTTACACAATTTCTTCAATCCTCAAACTGTAATTCCTCATCAAAATTTTCATGCTCGTATTCCATGATGGATTGCTCAATAGCATCGACTACTTCTATTTCAACCAGCTTCTGAAGTTCAACGGCCAGTTTTGTATCCCTGTCGGGGAGTTGTCTCATGAACTCCGGCAGCTTATCTTTTATAAGTGTACCATTGTCTTCCAGCAAGTAGCTCTCAGCCAGGATGGCCACGGTTACATCGCTGGGATCTGTACTGACAGTTTCCTTTTTAATCCAGCCTTCCTTCTTTTTTCCGGCCCCGGTAAGTTTTACCCATGTATCATGCTCTCCGGTAATAACACCAAATTCTGCCAGGAAGAAATTTTTTCCGGTTCTGGTGTTTGCGTCGGGGCTACTATATATGGTAGCCTCTTTCAGAATTGCTGCAGGTACAGCATTGGTATAAATAGCTGAACCTGAAATCCAGGCACTCATTCCTTCGTGCAGCTGAATTTCATAATACTTACCGGCATTCGGTTCCTGACCGGTAGGATCGTCCGTAATAATTTGAATGACTTCCCCCAGTTGAACGGAAGAAATTACCGGGCTTGTTGTTCCGGGTTCTTCATACAAAGGGGCATCCTCCATAATACATATGACTTCCGTAAGTATGATATTCTCACCGGCAGATGATCCGGGATCACTTCTTTTCCCTGTACAGGAAGCGAAAAGTAAAAAGCCAATAAGAGCGGATTGAAAGAGTTTCATAGCAGCATGGTTTATTGTATTTACTGAGCCTAAATTAATACACTCGTAGTGAGATAAAAAATTAACTGAAGGTAAATTATTGTATCGGTACTATGAATTCACTTTGTCAGAGAATTCCCGATTAAACCTTTCGTAAACGTTACATGTTATTTATCTTTTTTCTGAACTCTTGTCTTTTGTTTTTTCCTGTATTCCTGGAGTTCTTCCCGGAGTTCTTCTTCCCTGCGGCGACTTTCTTCCTGCGTAGCCTGCAACTCCTCCATTTGTTGTCGCAGTTCCTCCTCCTGTTCATGAAGCTGCTCGGTCTGTTGTTTTGAAACTTCAAGCATTTTTTCAATTCTGGACTGCGCTTCAAGGTTCAGCAAATTGGAAGCAATATTTTCGGACACAAGTTCGAGCAATTTAATTTTTCTAGGTTCAATTGTGTTTAAAGATGAAATCTCTATGATACCTGCAATTTCCTCAAGCATTTTCATGGGTACAAGAATCAGTTCGGTCATTTTAGCCTTTCCGAGTCCTGAACCGAGAAAGTATTGATCGGGAACGTTGTTAATAACTCTTGTTTTTTTCTCTGTAAAACAGGCTCCGGCGAGTCCTTCATTGATATGCATTCTTTTTTGCTCCAGCCGCTCTCTGTTGTACCCAAAAGCTGCTACTAGTTCCAGGAAATCGTTTTCTTTATTCCCGTTTTCATCTTTCCTGTGCACTATTATCCCACCGGCATTGACTTGTAGATAATCTATCAGGTTTTCCAGAATTTTCGAGGCAAGTTTTTGCGGGTCTTTGTTATATTCTTTTATAACACCATTGATCAACAATACCCCTTCGTTGAGCCATTGGTTTTCCCGTTCCTTTTCAAGGAGTTCCATTATCTGCTTCCCTTTTTCTTCAATCTCTTTCTGCTGCTTTGTCAGATCTTCGTTTTTCTGCTTCATTTCAAGGTTTTGGGCTATCATTTTCCTGTTTCTTCTAAAACTGGAATAGAGCAGGTATGCAATTGTGCCGATAAAACCCGTTATGAGCAGAATGAACCAGATCTGGCCCCAGATCGGTGGTATTACTTTGAATTTTATGGTTGCAGGAGTAGGATCGACATTTAAAAAGTTATCCCGGGTTCGCACTTCCAGTTTGTGCCAACCTTTTCGAAGCGATAAAAATGTATGGTTTCGTTCTGTAGTGTATTCGCTCCAATCCTTATTGTCGAGGCGGAAGGAATATTGTAACTGTCCGGGATCGGTAGCATTCCATTTATCGACTCCCTGCCAGAATATCATGGCATTCCCCGGGTAGTAAACTTTCCGGTCGTATTTAGTAATTTCCGTTTCAGGCGGTATTGTCTCCGGGGTTATCTGGTAAGTGATCAGGGGTGAATCCTCAATGGAATATTCCTTATTGTAGAAGACTCTTCGGTACCATTCGATGGTTGTCAGGGTAACATAAATACTGTTGTCATTTCCCTTTAATAGAAAGCCATTTCCTCTTGTAATGGTGAAATAATCTGGTAATGCCCATCTGGTCCATTTCTTACCATCAAAGCGGCTGATTCCTTTGTCGGTTGCTACCCATAGTGAGCTGTCAGCCGATATCATTATGGAAGAAACTGAATTGCTGGCAAGTCCGTTTTCCATAGTATACTGTGTCCAGTTTTTATCATTAATGTAATGTATTACACCCTGACTGCGTGTACCAATCCATACACCTTCGATAGGGTCTTTGATCATGCTTTCTACTTTAATAATATCGCCTATCAGTACTTCGTGGAGGGCGCGTGTATTTGTTCCGTTGAATTCGAACAGCCCAAGGTAGCTGCCACAGAGAAGATTTCCATCATCGGTTTCGGCCAGCGCGTATGCTACCTGTGAAATATCTGATCCTTTGTAAGTGTGCCATGCCTTGTCATCGTACGGACTTCCTATTGAGGGTGTATATTTAATTAGGCCCCAGGTCTTATCGCCACAATCGGCATTGGCTCCGAACCATACTGTATTGTCTTTGGTCTGAACGAAACCATTCGGGTGAAAGCTCCAGCAAAGATCGGCAAAGGTTTTAAGGTTCCATGTGCCATCGGAATTCCAGGCAAGTGCGGCTACACCTTTATGAGATCCGATTGCCCAGAGCGTAGATGAACTATCGAGGAATATACGGTCAGGATCACTTAAAGGAAATTCAGTATCAAGTGCTTCCCAGGAATTATTGTTTTTATTGTATTTTATTACCTGCCCCCTGACGTTCAGGAACCATGAGTTGCCATCTGCTGTCTCGCACTGGAACAACAAATCTTTATAGGTTTTCCAGTTGGGTGTGTTATACTCTATCCGGATGACATCGGCCAGATGTCCAACCATCCATAATGAGCCATCGGACGAAAGGTAAAAAATGATGCGTGTAGGAGGTACTGGAAGTTCAGGTTGCTTATATTCGGCCCAGGTGCCATGTTGAAAAGTGAAAAAACGACTCAAACCGCCAATCCATAGCATGCCGTTATCGGTTTCACATATCGAAAAATTCAGGTTGTCGCCTCCAAAATTGTTATTTAAGGGAGAAGCATTCCAGCTTTCGGTTATCGGATCGAAGGTATTGATTCCTCCCTGAATCGATTGGGAGATATTATAGATATTACCATTAATCGATTCATATAGAATGGGAAGCCGGCTTAATAGCATATTATCCGCTTCGGTATATAGCGTGTACCGGCCGGGCGATTTAGGATTATGATTTTTATCATAGAGTCGTAAAGTAGTCCCGTCTTCCATACCTAACCAGAGATTACCTGTTTTATCCTCAAGAATATCGAAAACTATAAAGGTTTTTAAATCTTCAAATCTTCCTGTCATATCCATTATTTCAGCATCACTGAAAAAATCTTCCAGACCTTCAAACTGCATGGGTGTTGTAAAAATGGTATATTTCTTTTTCTCGATTCTCACCAGACCAAAATATAGTCCTACCCATATCTCGCCGTTCTGAGTTTCAATGATATTAAGAATTTCCCATTCACTTCCCAGAACTTTATTATTGTCAGGGAATAATAGGTCGGTTTGCCAGATTCCGTTATAGTAATGACAAATTCCTTTCGGAGAAACGGCATATAAAACATCCTTTGTCGTAAAGCACAGGCCATAAACAGGTGCTTTAAGAACATCGTTCACATCCAGATAATGCTGCCATTGCAATCCATCGTAATGATAAATACCTTTTCCGGTACCAAACCACATCGACTGATTCTTGCCCTCGGTGAGACAACGGATACCTTTGTCGCTCAATTCAGTATAGGTCTTCCAGCGCCAGGATTCATAAAGTGGATTTGATTTTTTGACTGTATAGGGTATAGATCCGTATGTGCAGAGTGCAAAAAACTCAATTGCAATACCGGAAATAAGAAATCGGAACAAATTTCTTTTCTTAAAAATCATTTATGATATTTATTAATTAGAAATAGGTCATTTACTATTTAATATAAATCACCAAATGGTGTAAGGTATCAGAAATTAAGTTAGTAAAAATACTACAGACTATTTTTTTCCGGAAATATAAATTATGGATAATTACGGTAGGAAAGATTATTTCTTTAATCACCTAGAGTTTTATATGGAATACTTTCCATTTTCCGTGTTCCTGGACCAGGATCATGCGTTTTTCATTTTTAGATTCTGTATCGCATGAATAATAGAAAATTTTCTGATCTGATCGGGGGGCTGGTTTCTCGTGTATTATCTGAAGTACGTTTTCAGTTTGGCTCAATTGTTTATACCAGCGATTTACAAACTCTTTCGGACTATCGTTATTGAAACATTCTTTTGAAAGCAGGCTTTCCCATTCGCTGCGGTTGCCATTTTTTGCCAGGTTAAAAAACCTGACAGCCATTTCCCATGCTTCGTCTGATGATGAGTTATCAGTTGTTTCTGCCAGAAGCGGAGGAGTCTTATTGCTTATTTTGTTTTGTGCCCGGCAATCTGTGGTTATTGCTGAACAAAAGATAATCAGAAGCATAATATAACCTGAGTAGCGTTTCATAGACAGGCAATTATAAATCAATTAGGTACGGCGAGCCAGTTTGTCCAGCAATTCAAATAAGATTCCGGTCAAATCGAAACTTGCTATACCATAGTTAGTGGACTTATTTACTGATACTATCATGATCCCGGTTTTAAATCGGATATTAACTCCTTTACTTACAAAACAAAGACCAACAGAAGATAAAAAGGTTGCTTTTCGGAAATGGAATTTTAAGGGTGATGAGTAAGATTTACTTTCGCGAATACAATAAATCTTCATTATTCAGGAGGTAATGAACCGTATCGGTAATTGTATCTTTTACCGAATGCCTGGGATTCCAGCCCAGTGAGGATATTTTGGAAATGTCGAGAAATACAAAGGGAGAATCGCCTTTCCATCCACGAATGCCACCCTCAAATGTATAGGCAACATTTTTAATTCCGGCCATAGAGCAAACGATATCGGCAAGGTCTGTTACCTTGATCCATTCCTTATTTCCAAGGTTGTAGATATTGGTTTTCTCCTTACCCTTATCAATAGCGAGTAGCATGGCATCGATACCGTCGGAAACATGAAGATACGACTTGCGTTGTGAGCCATCGCCCAGAATATAAAGTTTGGATGGATCGCTTTTCAGCTTTTTCAGAAAATCGAATATAACCCCATGAGAATAACGGGGTCCCATAAACGAGACGAAACGGAATATCCAGCACTTCATATCGAAATATTCACAATAGGCCTGGATCATGGCTTCGGCAGCATATTTCGATGCTCCGTAAAGGGAGGTCTGTACGGGGGCTATATCTTCAGGAGTAGGTATTTGTTCCGGTTCGCCATAAACCGTGGCCGAGCTGGCAAAAGCAATATTTTTTACATCGTTTATCTTCATTGCTTCAAGCACATTATGAGTGCCCAGGATATTCTGTTCCAAATCGACATTGGTATTATTCATGCCCCCTTTCACATCGGCATTGGCCTGAAAATGGAATACTATATCACAGTCGCGCATGGCATCGCTTACATCAGCTTTATCCTGTACATCGCCTTCAACAAGAGAGTATAATGGATTTTTCAGGTTATGTTCAACAAATTGCATCTGACCGGTGGAAAAGTCATCAAAAACAACAACTTCATATTCTCTTTCGAGTAACCGGTCAGCTAAATTACTACCAATAAATCCTGCACCTCCTGTAATAAATACCCGCATTTGTTGTTTGATTGTTAAAGTGTGTACCTGTTTAATTGTTTAACTATATTGCCACGTCAATCCTACTGGTCTATACGTTGGTCGTAAGCAATCCCCATAGAATAAGATTTACCCTTAATTCTTCGGTTAATTTCCTGTTTTATAGCGTGGAAAATTATAGTATGCATATCTTCCGTTATTTCCATATCGTCGACCGGAGCAAGTAATACAAACTCGGCAGCCTTTTTCAATCGTCCTCCTTTGTAACCTGTCAGCGCAATGGTTGTGGCCCCTTTATCGTGGGCCCATTGCACGGCCCTGACAACATTTTCTGAATTACCGCTGCCCGAGATACCAATAACAACATCGCCGGGAGATAAATAGGTTTTAAGCTGTTCAATAAAGATATCATCAAATGACAAGTCGTTCGTAATGGCAGTTGTACCGGCAATATTATCGTTCAGACAATGTGTTTTAAATCTTTTCTCCATACCGTAGGAAATACCCTTCAGAAAATCGCCTGCTATATGAGAGGCGTTGGCAGCACTGCCGCCATTTCCGAAAATGTACATAGTACCCTCGTTTTCCCTGCATTGCAGCAATATATCCACTACAGTTCCAATGGAATCAGTATCGAGCTTATCAAGGGTTTTCTTCAGCTTGTCGAAGTATTGCTTAAAACTATTATCGGTATTCATCGGCAAAATAGATTATTTTCGAACCGTCGCGTTCAAATTTAAAATCAAATGATTTGTATTTCTTAAGAGATTTTTTCAGCTTGTCCTGGTATTTTTTTTCACAATAGAAGAGCATAAATCCACCTCCTCCGGCTCCCAGGAGCTTTCCTCCTGAGGCACCACTCTTTAAGCCGGTTCGGTAAATTTCATCAATTTCCGGATTACTGATTTTAGAAGCCAATTTTTGTTTCAGGATCCAGTTTTCGTGCAGTATTTTACCGAAATCGCCCAGATGTTCCGTGTACAGGGCATTACGTAATTCGAATACCAGGCCCACCATTTCCTTTAAAATATTGAATTTTTCATCCTGAGAGGCATTCTTTTTTTGTTCCGAAAGAATATCAGAGGCTTTGCGCTGATTACCCACATATAACATTACCAGGTTTTCCTGAAGGGCATGGTAAATAGTATTTTTAATATGCAGGGGCTCAACCTCAACAGTCCCATCCTGGTTGAAGTAAATGATATTAAGTCCACCGAATGCAGCCGCATATTGGTCCTGTTTTCCGATAGGTTCCTTAACAATGTCTATTTCTATCTCACAGGCTTCACGCGCGAGATCGTCGTGTGTTACATACTGGCGGTTTATAGCATACAGATTGTGCAATAAGCCTACGGTAAATGAGGAAGAAGACCCCATTCCTGTACCGGAGGGCAGATCGGCAATAGAACTGATTTCGATACCTCCCGTGATACCCGTTTTTCGCAATGCTTCGCGAAGCAGCGGATGTTCGAGGTCATCAATATTCTGAACCGTTTCCGTACGTGAGTATTTCACCTGGATAGTATCTTTATGGAAGTATTGGTGCGATGAAATATACATATACTTATCGATGGAAGTGCTGAGCACAACTCCCTGATGCTTTGAATAGAAGGTTTCCATATCGGAACCTCCGCCAACAAAACTTATCCGGAAAGGAGTACGAGAAATTATCATTGTGAGACCGAATTTACGATAAGATCTGCTAATTTACGTTCTTTTTCGATGAGCTGGTATTCATCCTGCAATCTTTGCCTGTATAGCTGCTCTGTTTCATCGGGGATTTTACCCCGCCAGGAGTAGAAATGCCCTACTCTTTCACGGTGTTTTTTCCGATCGATAACCATAAATATTTTGTAGTGTGCCAGTTTACGGATTATTGCACTGCTAAGAGCCACCACCCCTTCGATAAGGATTATTTCTTCCCCGGTATATTGATAGCTGATGCCGGAAGGCACCCTTTCAGGATGCAAAGGATACTGATCGACAGTAATTTTTATTCCGGCAAGGATCTGTTGTATATCTTCCTCCATCTTTTCCAGTTGAAAGCGGTCATATACATTTTTACAGGCTTTGCGTTTATTTTCAGGGAGGATCCAGTTATCGAGACTGATCTTTAATACTTTCCGGTTATTGCGTTCCATTTTCCATTTGATGTAACTTGCAAGCGTACTTTTTCCTGTTCGGGCATTGCCTCCAATAAGCACCACCGAGGGTTTTTTAAGCGATGGGGAAAGGATGTTCTCAAACACATAGTTGTAAGGTTCATCAACAATAAAATCGACGGCTTCTTTCAGATCGGCAAAGAAATAATCGGGCAGTACCGAAGTCTTTTTCAGGCCATAACCTGTCATAACTCCAACTGTTGTGCAACCTGCATTAATTCCGGCCTGTATGTCGCGCTCGGAATCGCCGATAATAAAAGAATGGTTCAGATCAAGATTAAAATTAAGGGTTGCATCGAATAGCATTCCGGGTTTTGGTTTTCTGCAAAGGCATTCTATCTTATACTCTTCCCTTTCTTCAGGATATCCCTTGTCGGGGTGATGCGGACACAGATAAATAGCATCCAGCTTGGCCTTTGATTTTCCCAGCTCGGTTTCCATTTTGTTGTGAATATTCTTGAGTTCTTCCGGAGTGCAAAGGTTCCTGGCTATGACCGATTGATTGGTAACTACAATGGCTTTATAATCTGAACTATTGATCTTTCGAATCGCTTCTGCAGTATACGGATAGAGTTGCATGGATTCTGGTTCGTGAATAAAACTAATTTCTTTATTCAATACGCCATCACGATCCAAAAAAATAGCCTTTTGTTTTATATTGTAGCCCGATCGTTGAATTTTCCCTGTTTTATAATCACTCTCCACTTCTTCCAATCGCTCAGGAGTACCCATATCCTTAAGATATTCAGCAGTACTGTAGCCGAACATATTAATCTCATTATAAATCCGGGGAAATATATCCCTTCCGAAATCTGCCTTTATCCCTCTTTCGAGATAGTTGAATATGGAGCGTGAAAACAGGTAAGCACCTGCATTTACCAGGTTAGGGTAATATAGTTTTGGATCGTGAGGTTTTGAGTAGAGTCGGGTTACTCTGCCATTTTCATCTGTTTCCACCAGGTCGCTGTCGAACGGATGGTCGTTCGGATGTAGTACCAGGGTGCATTCACTGTTTTTCTTTTTATGAAAGGCAATCAATCGGTTCAAATCCATATTGATCATCACATCTCCGTAAAAAACAATAAAATCATCTGTAATACGGTCTTCTATCTCCTTTATCCCTCCTACGGTACCTAAAGGAACCGGCTCTTCAAAATATGAGATGTTCAGCTCCAGTTTCGATCCATCCCCAAAATATTCGATGATCTGCTCCTTCAGAAAATTGACCAGAATAATGATACGGGTGATATTGTATTTTTTCAGCAGATTGATCTGATGTTCAATAACAGGCCGGTTACCAATTCTGATCATAGATTTTGGTAGCTCTTGTGTCAGATTTCCCATACGGGTTCCTTTCCCTCCTGCCAGAATGACTCCTGTCATGTATAAAAAAATTTTAACAAAGAAAAAGAAAAAAAACCGACAGAAAAGAATTCTGATGTTTTAATACCACCATTGTTAAAAAAAAATCAATTCATACTTTTATATTAATTGTACTTTACAATGTATCTGGATTAAAATACCTTCTGACTGCATAATGTATTAGTCTTCAGTAAAATTGAAAAGAACATCTGTTATACCATCAATTTAAGAGTTTAGACTTATGAAAAAATTATTACATGAAAACTGTGAGCTTTCTGTTCGCTTGGCCGGTTATGCTACGGCAGCCGGTGCAATTGTAGCTCTTGCGCCAAGTGTATTCGGACAGGTTGAATATTCAGGAATTCAGAATATTCAGGTTAATAATCCCGGAACATTTAATCTTGATATAAATGGTGATGTTGACATCGATTTTGAATTTGTTGTGGATGGGTCGGCTACTTCGAACACTTTATCAGCTTTCTACTTGATGTTTTACTTTGGTAATATTGTAAATCCGGTGAGTGGCACCTATGCCAATAGCTGGATATTAGGTAGCGATGGTATGGTTGAGGGGCTTAATGCTGCTTCGGTCATTGATTCCAGCTTGACAGCCTGGACAAATTATTCAGGCGTGAATTTTCCGGGTGCATTGGGAATATATTCTACCTCTTCAGGTTCGGTCAATACTTATGGTGACTTCCTGGGCCAGGAAAAATACATAGGAGTGCAATTTTTCATTGGGCCGGACCAGCATTATGGATGGATCCGTGCTTCGATGACTCCGGATGCTAAACAACTGACATTGCACGATTGGGCCTATCAGATAACTCCCGGTGCCGGTATTACAGTGAGTGATATTACTCGTCCTATTCCTACAATGACTCTCGGAGTTCCTTCCCCTACTAGCGTTCAAGATGTCACAGTAAATGTAAATTTTAACGAACTGGTTCAAGGACTTACTTTAGAGGATTTTATAATCAGCAATGGAAATGCCACAGGATTAACAACAATTACTCCCGGACTTGAGTATACATTGGAGGTATCAGCTATTTTAAATGGTACAGTAAAGGTTACTCTGCCGGCTGGTGCGGTAACCGATAACTCACTAAACGATAATGAGGAAAGCATTACAAGCTGGCTGTTTGACAATACGGGTCCTGTAATTACTTTCGATACCGGAATTCCGGGTGCTACGAATCAGCCCTCAATTACGTTGGGTATGAGCTTTAACGAGGAAGTTTTCGGAATGGAACTGGGCGACCTGGTTGTGACTAATGGCTCTGCGGCAAATCTTATCGAAGTAACACCCAATTTGGAGTATACTGTTGAAATAACAGCTACTGTCGAAGGTGAGGTTACAGTGGAATTACCGGCAACAACGGTAAGCGATATTACCGGAAACGATAATACATCCGGATCGACCAGTTGGGAATATGATGGAACAGCCCCTGTTGCCGTTCTCGATGCTGGTGTATCGGGTTCAACAACTGAGCAGACTGTTACAGTAGCAGTTAATTTTAGTGAAACTATTGAAGGTCTTATTATTACAGACTTTAGTGCCACCAATGGCAATATCAGCAATCTGATAGTTGTAACAGCCGGAACTGCCTACACAATTGATTTGACAGCTGTTGCTGGTGGTGTTGTATCACTTGAACTGCCTGCCGGATCGGTCACCGATGAAGCGGGAAATGAGAATGCAGCAGCTTCGGTAAGCTATACCTGGGAATCCGGTGTAGCTCTGGAAGACATAACCGATAATTTGGTCAGTTTGTATCCGAATCCCGTGGGCGACCATCTTACTATTGAGTTGAAACAGGAAGCTAAAATTACGATCACCTTTATGACAGGACAGGTTGCCCTGATAAAGGAAAATGTGCTGAAAGATATGATCGATGTTAGCGGACTTTCCGGGGGCATATACCTGATACATATCGAGACCAGCAATGATGTTAATACCTATAAATTTATAAAAGAATAATATATTCTGATTCATTGCTAGAAGAGGCATCTACTCATTTTCTGTGTGAGGGTGCCTCTTTTTCATTACAATTCCAGCACTATCTGATTTCAATGTTACATTTTTGATCAATTTAGTTATATCCTTACAGTAAGGAGAAAATGTTTTTTTTCATCTTTGCAATCCGGATATGAAAAATTAATTTGTAATAAACTGCGTAATTTATAGCTATGAGTAAGACTATTATTGGAAAAGCATTATCAAATCTTCCCTGGGAAGACAGACCGGAAGGTGATAAAAGTGTCATGTGGCGCTATAGTAAAAATCC
>CAZMVE010000077.1:0-15113 GCA_964569585.1 uncultured Bacteroidales bacterium
GCGAAACCAATGTTGTCGGTCTGCAATCCTATTGCCGGCTGCAGGAAAATACGCATCATATTTATTCCAAAAGTATTCGATTCGATCAGCGCACCATTCTCGAGCCGGTCGTAATCGTAATTGACTTTTCCATAACCGGCACCACCGTAAACTTCGAATCTCCCACTCTCACCCATTGTGGTATAATAACCAATACCACCCTCTATTAATGAACGTTTCGATATATATTGGTTATCATATATATCACTGGTAACTGACCACTCATTTTTATTATAGTACCCGTTAGCCATAATACCCAGATGATCGGTCACTCCATAGGCAAGCTGAAGGTCCTTATTACCAATTTCCAGCTTAATATCCCCCTTTTCTTCAAGCATCGGTACATTTTGAGTGTTTGGGATATACATGATTTTGCAGGAAGAGAAAATGATAAGTAATGAAGTAATAAAAAATAGTTTCTTTAGAATTTTCATTGGTGCAAGTTTTTAATTAGTAATAAAAAAGTAGAGTAATGATAAATAACTGATTGATTTGAAAAGTGACTTTTAATTTATTTTAATAATAAGTTACAAATAATTTTTTTAAAAAATTGCAAAAGTTATTAGAACTAGCCAGACCAGCCTGTGACAGGCTTTAGAAAATTGGGAGACAAATTGGCACCTTTTCAGGTAACGTTTCATCCAAAAAAATAGGTATCTGCTAAATCGAACTGCATCCCGTTAAATAGTGTTAAAAATTAGAAAGAAGCAGCACATTCTATACGATTATTGCGTTAGTATTATGAATTTAGTTCATTGTTACATGTGAAGGCATAATATTTGGTAACATTAAAATCGATTAGTAATGAAAATGCTTAGTATTTTTGTAAAAAAGAATTTGGTTATGAAAACGAAGAAATTGTTAGGGACATTGATGGTAGCTATCGTGGGGGGCTTAATAGCTGTTTTTTTATATACAAAGTTGGTACCTCGCGAGAATAAAATAATTGCAACTGTTCAGCAACCTGTGAGCTATGCAAGGTTATCAGGTGAGTTTGATGGTGCAACGTTTAACTTTATTGAAGCGGCCAGGAAATCGGTAGAGGCTGTAGTACATGTTAAAACACAATCGACACGTCAGTCATACAATCCTATACTTGAATTCTTTTATGGCGATAGCTATCGTGATTCGCAACCTGTATTGGGTTTTGGTTCGGGAGTAATAATTTCCGATGATGGCTATATTGTTACCAATAATCATGTTGTTACAAATAGCGAAAAACTGTTTGTAACGCTTAATGATAAAAGAGAATTCGAAGCTAAGGTTATAGGTACCGATCCGAGCACTGACCTGGCATTACTCAAAATCAGTGGGAAGGGATTTCATTATATGCCCTGGGGCGATTCGGATTCGTTACAGGTGGGTGAATGGGTTCTTGCAGTTGGTAATCCTTTTAACCTGACATCGACTGTCACATCAGGTATCGTGAGTGCGAAAGCAAAGAATATTGGGATCATTCAGGACCAGTACCCGATGGAATCCTTCATTCAAACCGATGCTGCCGTAAATCGCGGTAATAGTGGAGGTGCGCTGGTGGATATACATGGAAATCTAATTGGTATTACTACAGCTATTATTTCTCCTTCGGGCGGGTATGCAGGAATCTCCTTTGCGGTTCCGGTCACTATTGTTAAAAAAGTTGTAATGGACCTGATTGAGTTTGGTGTCGTACAGCGTGCTATTCTGGGAGTCAGTATTCAGGACGTGACATCAGATCTGGCCAAGGAGAAGGAACTGGATAAGATTGAGGGTGTTTACATCTCCGAAGTACGCTCCGATGGAGCCGCTAAAGCCGCAGGCATAGAGGCTGGCGACATCATCATATCTGTGAACGGTGTAAATGTAAACAGCTCGGGTGAGCTGCAGGAACAGATAAGTCGATACCGGCCAAATGACAAAGTAAATGTCGTCGCAAAAAGGAATGGTAAAACGAAACAATTTGTAGTTACTTTACGTAACCTGCAAGGAAATACCACCTACGTATCAAACAATGCTTCAACTGATTTACTTGGTGCCCGATTTGAAAATATCGATCAGCAAGAGAAAAACAAACTAGGTATTAAATATGGAGTAAAAGTTGCCGAATTAAGACCAGGCAAACTCAGATCAGAAGGTGTTAAAGAGGGTTTCATAATAACCCAGGTAAATAACAAACCAGTCTATTCAATTGTCGACCTGGAGAAATTATTAAAGGGGACAAGCGGCGGAGTGTTCATTGAAGGTATTTATCCAAATGGAGTTATTCAATATTATGCCTTTGGATTGAAGTAAAATTTCAGGTTTCTATAATATTAATAAGGGCTTGCAATTTTGCGAGCCCTTTTTACTTATATACTAAATGCTTATTCATATTGAATTTAAATATAAAATAGTATAAATTCGCAAAAATTTCTTTCAAGGATTATGAGACAGTTAAAAATCACAAAATCCATCACAAACCGTGAAAGTGCATCACTCGACAAATATTTACAGGAGATAGGTAGAGAAAGCCTCATAACAGTGGAAGAAGAGGTCGAGCTGGCACAGCGCATCAAAAAAGGTGATAAAATTGCTTTGGAAAAACTTACTCGTGCTAATCTGCGTTTTGTTGTTTCAGTTGCTAAGCAATATCAAAACCAGGGGCTCAGTCTGCCCGATCTTATTAATGAAGGTAATCTTGGTTTGATTAAAGCAGCTGAGAAATTCGATGAAACCCGAGGCTTTAAATTTATTTCCTATGCAGTATGGTGGATTCGGCAGTCAATACTTCAGGCTCTTGCGGAGCAATCGCGTATAGTTCGACTTCCATTGAACCAGGTTGGTTCATTGAATAAAATCAACAAAGCTTTTTCGAAATTCGAACAGGAGTATGAGAGAACTCCTACGCCTGATGAATTAGCAGAGACTTTGGAAATTCCAAGAGAAAAAGTAACCGATACCATGCGTGTGTCTGGAAGGCATGTTTCAGTCGATGCGCCCTTCAACGATAGCGAAGACAACAACTTGCTCGATGTACTTATCAATAATGATTCTCCAAAAGCCGATAAAAAGTTATTAATTGAGTCGTTACAGCGGGAAATTGATAGAGCTCTTTCAACACTGACCGATCGTGAACGCGATATAGTACGTCTTTTCTTTGGTATTGGATGTCAGGAAATGACACTGGAAGAAATCGGAGAACGGTTTGGACTTACACGCGAGCGGGTACGCCAGATAAAAGAAAAAGCCATCAGGAGGTTACGACATTCTTCAAGAAGTAAACTACTGAAGACTTATCTGGGATAAAAAATTAAGGTGAAGAGATACAGTGAAGGTCATTCCTGATTTGGATTGGCCTTTATTTTTTTTCCAGCAGTCCCTGATAGGCTTGCATTTCGTCGCGATACCTTGCTGCCTGTATAAAATCGAGTTCAGCGGCTGCTTCTTCCATTTTTACCTTTGTGTTTTCAATGGCCTTCAGAATAGCCTCCCTGCTCATGTATTGTACCACCGGATCGGCTGCAATATCGGGTTTATTAGGTTCGAGATAAGCTTTCGATTGTCCTGTAATATTCCTTACTTCCCTTAGGATATTAGAAGACGCTTTTATGATTTGCTGCGGAGTGATATTATGTTTTTCATTGTATAAAAGCTGTTTTTCCCTACGGCGGTTGGTTTCATCTATGGTGCGCTGCATCGATACGGTTATCTTATCGGCATACATTATTACCTGGCCGTTAATATGACGGGCAGCCCTGCCTGCTGTTTGTGTAAGCGAACGTTCCGACCGGAGAAAGCCCTCTTTATCGGCGTCAAGTATGGCTACTAACGATACTTCGGGCAAATCGAGCCCTTCACGCAGAAGGTTTACTCCAACCAGTACATCGAATTTTCCTTCGCGCAATCCTTCCATGATCTCAATACGTTCCAGTGTATCGATATCGGAGTGAATATACCGGCAGCGAACATCGAATCTGAGTAAATAGTTGGTGAGTTCTTCAGCCATTCGTTTGGTAAGTGTCGTAACCAGGACACGTTCATTTGCCTCTGTACGCAGGCGAATCTGATGCAGTAAATGATCGATCTGGTTCAGACTGGGTTTAACTTCGATTACCGGATCAAGAAGTCCTGTGGGACGGATGAGTTGCTCGACAACAACGCCTTCCGATTTTTCAAGTTCATAATCAGTCGGTGTGGCACTGACATAGATGGTTGTTTGCATCATAGATTCGAATTCCTCAAATTTAAGTGGCCGGTTATCTATTGCGGCCGGAAGTCTGAAGCCATGCTCTACCAGTGTTTGCTTACGACTATGATCACCGCCGAACATGGCACGTATCTGAGGAAGTGTTACATGGCTTTCATCGATAATCATAATAAAATCTTTTGGGAAATAATCGAGAAGGCAGAAAGGGCGGGTACCGGAGGCCCGGCCGTCGAAATACCTCGAATAGTTTTCGATTCCTGGGCAATGTCCCAGTTCACGGATCATTTCGAGGTCATAGTTTACACGTTCATTCAGGCGTTTGGCTTCAAGGGGTTTGCCTATGCTTTTAAAAAAGTCGACCTGTTTTACCAGATCATCCTGAATAAGCTCAATAGCCTGTTTCATTCTATATTTTGTAGTAACGAAAATATTGGCCGGGAATATTATGGCCTCGTTTAATGCTTCAATGGTGGTGCCGAGCAAAGGATTAAAAGATTCTATTTCTTCAATTTCATCGCCCCAGAAGTTTACACGATAGGCATAATCGCCGTAGGCAAGGAAAATATCGACTGTATCGCCAGTTACCCTGAAATTCCCCCTTTCAAAGCTTACTTCGTTTCTTGAATATAGACTATCGACCAGCTTTCTTAAAAACACATTTCGGCTAACATGTTGTCCTCGCTTAATAAATATAGTGTTGCTGTAAAAATCGTCAGGATTTCCAATTCCGTAAATACATGATACGGAAGAGACCACAATTACATCTCTGCGTCCTGAAAGCAGAGAAGATGTAGTGCTCAGGCGGAGTTTCTCAATTTCGTCATTGATCGACAGGTCCTTCTCAATATAAGTATCTGTAACCGGAAGATATGCTTCGGGCTGATAGTAATCGTAATAGGAAACGAAATATTCCACGGCATTTTCGGGAAAAAACTGTTTGAACTCACCGAATAGTTGTGCGGCCAGGGTTTTATTATGGCTTAGCACCAATACGGGTCTTTTGATCTGTGCTATAACGTTTGCAATTGTAAATGTTTTTCCCGATCCTGTTACTCCCAATAATGTTTGAAATGGAATTTCCGTCCTTATCCCATCGATCAGTTGTTTTATTGCTTCAGGTTGATCACCAGTGGGTTTATATTCCGCTTTTATCTTAAATTCCATAATGCTGAAAAAAATGCATCAAATGATTTTGTTTCCTTGCAGGAAATGAATTAATTTAAAACAAATTCTTGCTAAAAATAGCAAACAATTATTCGCTTTTTAGGTATAAGACGGATTAGTAACAGATTGTTGAGCAAATGAAGGAACAAAGCAAAACCACATTACGCCATTTGGCTGAGTTAATTTCTCAAAATAAGCATCTGGAAGAAGATAACGTGAAATTACAGCAACAGTTGGAAGAACTCACTATTGAGCTTGAAAAATACCGGAGTCTGGCCAATCGATATAAACTTCAAAAGAAAGATGAGGGAATAAAAAAAGGAAGGGAAACTAATGCATTGCGATTCAAAATGGCAACCATTTTTTATGCCGATCCCGAGGGATTTACCAAGATATCGGAAGACATGGATTCGGGACAGTTGGTCGATAATCTGGATGAGATTTTCCTTGAACTTAATAACATAATAGAGAAATATGAAATCAAAAACCTTAAGTCGATCGGCGATAGTCTGCTTTGTGTAGGAGGAATACCGCAGAAAAATATTACAAATCCCATAAACGTTGTTTTGGCAGCCATCGAAATTCAATATTTTTTAAATATCATACAGAAAACTTATTATAACGACCGGATATGGCAGCTAAGGATTGGAATTCATACCGGTCCGGTTGTTGCTCATATTTCGGGAAGAAAAAAGATTAACTACGATGTTAAAGGGGAAACTGTAAATCTTGCAACACGAATTCGTTCCTATTGCGAAAAGGGCAATATTTTAATCTCCGAATCGACCTATGAGCTTGTAAAGGATCTCTTTCAGTGCGAATATTACACACGCATGCCGGTTAAATACCAGGGTGATTTGCACTTGTATTATGTGAAAGGTATCCGACCGAATTATTCGCTTCAAAAGAAAACATTAATTCCCAACAGACAGTTCAGCATCCGTTTCGGACTCATTCAATTCACCGACTTGCAGGAACTCATGCTTAACAAGTTTGAGAAGGAATTGCCTCCCCAGTTGCACTATCATAATATCAAGCATACTATCGATGTTGTTACACAGGTTGAATTAATAGGTCTTGGGGAAGCCGTAAATGATGAAGAGCTTCTCTTATTAAAAACGGCTGCTTTGTTTCACGATTCAGGTCATATTCTGGGATATAAAGATCATGAACGGTTCAGTACTCTTATTGCAAGGGAAGTTTTACCGGATTATTATTATACCCAGAAGCAGATTGATAGAATCTGTGAACTGATTTTTGCTACACAGATGCCTCCCAATCCAAAAAACAAGTTAGAAGAGATCATTTGTGATGCCGATCTTGATTACCTGGGTCGAAGTGATATGATTCCGGTTTCCACACTTCTGTATCGTGAGCTCAAAGAATATAACCTGGTGAAATCGTGGAATGAGTGGAACCGTATGCAGATTAAATTCATCACAAATCATCAGTATTATTCAAAAACAGCTCTTTCATTGCGCGAAGTTAACAAGCAGAAACAGATAGAGCGAATTAAGAAACTTATCGAGAGTGGCGAAGAAGAATAGTCCTGAAAAAACTATACAGAATAAACGTAACAAAACTGAATGTTAGGACAAAACCTGCTGTACCCAGGTCCATGGAATTTTTAATGGCTTTTAGCACTTCAATCGGATTAATTATGGCATCCCAACTGTTGAAGCGCAGGTATCTTCCCATATAGACTCCATAACCCATCGACAGCATAACTATTGCACGGAAAGGGAAAATCAATCTTTCCGCATTTCTTCTGAAAATAATCATTTCGACCTGATGAATGGAAATAAAGCCCAGGGCCAGGCCATTGCATACACTTAGTAATACCAACAGCATATCGTACCAGTAGGGTACGGGCGGACGGTGGTAGAGATGTACCAAATCGGTTATGATGTAGGGTGCATTAGGGAGAAATAGCAACCACAGAAATAAGCCTCCATAAAGTACGACTCTGTTAATTTCTCTGTTTTTATATAGTTTATGGCTAATCAACAGGGGTAAGCCTGCCAGAAAAAGATTCCACAGAAGGAATCCATAGTAAAGGTTTCCCGCATACATGATGCGGGCAATAACCATGAGTATGTTACCTGCCAACGCTAATAGTAAAGGATTGTTAATTTTTTCTCTCATCATAATTATATTCAGGATAGTAACTCAATAAGACCGGGAACAAAAACTATTAATCCTATTGCCAGGGCGGTGATGGCCGCTATTAGAACCGCACCGGCAGCCAGATCTTTTATTCTGCCAGCAACTATATTTTGTTCCTTCTCCACTAGATCGACCATTAGTTCAATACCGGTATTTAAAATTTCTGTAATAAATACTAATCCGATAGCTACTGCAATCATCATCCATTCCGATGGGGATATTTTTAATAGGATACCCAGAATTATAGCTACGAGTGCACAGATACCGTGTATCCGTGATTTTATTTCTGATGAAAAAAACCATTTTAATCCTTTAAAGGCAAAACGGAATGTATCCAACTGGTACCGAAGGCTTTTTTTATTATGTTGATGGTTCATAACTCTTATTATTAAGTCGAATATTCAATAAGCTATTTTCTGTGATAAATAATTATTTCTGGTTATGGAGGGGACGGATGGAAAAATGGACAATAATAATTGTTTTCTTTCCGCACATCCATTCATTCATCCAATTTTCCAATATATCAGTTTCCTGCTTTAGTATTAATTTATAGGATCTACATCATTCTAACTGTTTGCTTCAGTATTCCTTTCACTGTACCAATCGATCTTCCGACTGAAAAACATGACAATAGCCAGGACAATGAACAATCCTATATTGCCCAGGAGAAGTGCCAGATCGGACATATGAAGTATGGCAAATAAAAATCCGTAGAGTGCTGCAAGTATTCCAAGGGCTGTAAGTGTATAAGATCTTCTATTGAACAGTGCCTGGATATAGCTTGCTATAAGTGCCATAATACCAACGCTCGCAATAAGGTAGGCCCAGCCAAAAGGAAGATGCTCGGAAAGTGACAGCAAGAGAGAATAAAAGATTACAAGCGCGGCACCTGTCAGAAGATACTGAATAACATGGATCCTTTTTTTGCTCACCACTTCAATGAAGAAGATTACAAGAAAGGTTAAACCGATGAATAAGAGTGCATATTTTACTGAGCGTGTTGTCTTTTGATAAATATCTACCGGGATATACAGGTTGACTCCAAACCCGGATTCGGCGATTTGATAGCTGTAAGCAGTATTACTCCATTTTTGAGGGAATGGTCTGGTGATATGCAATACGTTCCATTCGGCAGCAAAACCCTTATCGGTAACTTCATGTCTATCGGGGAGTGTAGAACCGTCGAAACTGGGGGTAGTCCAGTTAGAAGACAGGTTTACCTTGATTGATTTTCCGGAAGGAATAAAATAGAGTGCCTCACTGCCATTAAGAATGATTTGCAATTGAAGGTCATTATCTTCACCGGTATTGATGCTAACCGGTGCATGGAAACCTGTAGTAATATCGGAAACGAAAGGGATACCTCCTTCTGCGCTTACGCTTTCATTGTTCCATTCCATTTTATTAATCCTGTTGAGCCCTTTAAGGTCTGTAATACCTGCTATTAAAACCGCTTCCGACCATAGGATCCTGTCCGGAGTATCGGGCCAGTCGCTAAACGATTCTTTGGTAAACACGGCATTCAGGCTTAAGTCGGCACTGTATAAAATTACCTTATAAATACCCCTGCGTCTTAACTCCGGTGATATATTACCGGTTATTTCCACCTTGTCGGGTAGAATATGCATATAGTATTTCCGGGTAATAAAGGTATTGGATGAGGTTTTTTCGTATTTTTCGTAGGGTATGATAATTACAGGAGCAAACACGGTCTGCGACTGTCCCCATTTGGAAGTGACCTCGAGAATGGTTTCGTTTCTCCGGTTCTGCCTTTCGTCAATCAATTTTCGGATAAAAACGGTTGGTATAAGCAACAATAAGGATAAAAGGGTAATCAGAGCCAGTTTCAGGCTTACTGAATTTCTGAATTTGCTGATTTTATTTGTTGTTTCCATACGAGTACTTTTTAATTAACATAGAGTTTCAGGGTACATAAATTATTGAAGCTTATTGGTTTTGACTTTCAATAAGTTTGCTTAAATAGTCGAGGTGTTCTTTGAATAATTCTCGGCCTTTTGCCGTGGCACGGTACCGTGTGTTTGGCTTACGCCCGATAAATTGCTTTTTCATTTCAGCCAGTTTATTTCTTTCAAGAGTCGCCAGGTGACTGGCCAGGTTACCATCGGTGATCTCAAGAAATCCCTTCAGGGTATTAAAATCAACCCAGTCGTTTACCATAAGTATCGACATTATTCCCAGCCTGATACGGCTTTCAAAGACTTTACTCAGTTTTGAAATTATATCCTTCAAAGCATATCAATTTACAGATCCCGGTGTTTCATAACGGTAATACATAACAGCGCCATACAGAATATGCAGAATTCCAAATCCGATGGTCCAAAAAACGAGTCCGTAGCCCATCCAGACGCAGGCGATCAATCCCAGGATCACCTCCGAAATACCTAGCCACTGAATTTCGGGCAATGTATATTTACTGGCATTCAGTAAGGCCAATCCATAGAAGATCAGGGTGGCAGGAGCTACCAGAAAAATCAGATGGTAAGAGATAAGAATGAGGCTGAAAATTCCGCCTGTCAACAAGGGGACAGCTATATTATACAACATCAGGCGTGTTGAGTGGGTCCATACTTTCAGCCCTTTTCGTTTGGCTTTCCGGGTAGTGAAAAATATGGCAGATGCTAGTGCCAGGATCAGAATAATACTTGCGTCGAGCAAAAGCAGATGCAATTTACCGGGAATCATTCGGTAGAGCTTTTCAGCAAAATACCAGTCGGTATCAAAGTAGCGGGAATCAAATTCAAGGTAGAAAAAGGCAACCAGTGCACCTATCAGTGCAATTATTCCGGCCGATATGCCCGACAGGCCGCTTAGGGAAATAAACCGTGACGAGCGTTCCATCAGATTCCGGATCTCGTCGAGTTGTTGTTTTGAAGTGTATTCTTTTTTCATTTAAAAGAACTTTGAAATACAAAGTAAAACAGAATTTTGCAGTAAACCAAACCGACCAGAAAATTTTAAGAAATTTTGGGAAAAGTTGTCAGAGGGGTTTTAATGGCAGGTATGCTGCATATTAATGGATAAAGATCCTGTCAGTAATAGGTGGATTCCATTTTTGAGAGCGACATAAACTCATTAAGTGCTCATAAAAGAAAAAAAGTTTGGAAATACTCTATTTATCCTTTTAGCTTACTTTAGGGCCTTTATTTTAGTTTATTTGCCAGATAATCATCCTTTTGTACTGATCATTACAAGTGATTTTTTATTTAAAATTTCCACCTGTTTTCCGTTAAAATTTATAATCTTGTCTGCTGCAAATTCGGTTAATACACGGCTCACACTTTCTCGGCTTGAGTCAATCAGATTTCCAAAATCTTCCTGTGTGAAGGGAATGGTAAAAGTATCTGAGGAATAAATACGATCAGCCAGCTCCAACAGAACATCGGCTATTTTCCCTCTTATCTGTTTTTGTGTCCGATTAGCACATCTGTAAAACACTTCCAGCTCATTTCTGCACAGTTCTATCATAATCTCGTAGGAAAAATCAGAATTCTCTTTTAGCAGGTAACGAAATGTGTCGATATCAATAAAACAGACTTCAGCAGCCTCAATAACAGTAACAGAATATTGATTTATTTTTTCTCCTATTGTTGTTGGCAAACCCATGTAACTGGGCGCTTTAACTACACGCACAATTTGTTCATAGTAAGGTCCTGCTATATGTATTTTAGCCAAACCACTTCGGAGATAAGCTATGTTTGTTGAAAGAGCTCCCCGCTTAATCAATTTATCCCCTTTTTTAAAATGAACCAGTGCACAATTTCCGGAAAGCCTTTCAACTTCTTCTTCGTTTAGTTTTGCTGCTGCTTTCGATTTAATAGTACAAATTTTACAAATGTTTTCCATTCTGTAAATTGAATAAATGTGATTTATATCACAAATAATAATAATGAATCTCACACTGACCGATAGAAAAAAAATATTTATTACGTTCATTTGTTAAACAAATAACAATAAAAATCTTCTATATGGAAAAGAAAAAATTATGTCTTGCGCTATATTCAGGTAGTGTAGACAAATTAACCGCTGCCGGTGTTATCCTTGGTGGAGCAGCAGCCGATGATAGGCAAGTTGACATCTATGTTTTATTACAGGGCGCCAGAGCATTCAAAAAAGATATAGGGGACAATCCTGATAAATTTCAGATGGCTGAATACCCTAATATGAAGGATGAGTTTCTGGAATCTTTAAAAAACCTTAAAGTAAAGACCTGGGTTGAATTTTTTAAAGAAGCAAAAGAAATCACCGATGTAAAGATTCATATTTGTGGTCTTGCCGGGAAGGTATGGGGAGGCGAGAAACTTGATGATTTTATTGACATTGCCGATGATATTTGTGGTATAGGAGCCTACATAACGTCAGCGCAGGAAGCTGATGTAAATTTATTTATTTAAATCCAAACAGAACCATCTGTTTAGGTAAATAGTACTCTCGTTATAAACCTTTAAAATATTGAATTATGACAATTGAAGAATTAAAAAATACGGACGTAACAAAAACTGTCGATACAAGGGGAACTGCATGTCCGGGTCCCTTGCTGGAAGCTAAGAAAGCTATCGGAACAATTAATTCGGGCGACACTATGGAAGTTTTATCTGCCGATGAAGGTGCCAGGGTTGATATTCCCAAATGGTGTTCCAAGCAGGACCATGAATACCTTTCCACTTAAAGAGGATATGGTAATCTGGTTTGCCTCCGCCTGGACAAGCCGCAAGATTTCAGAATTAAATAACAATCCGAGGATTAGCATTCGCTATACCGATCATATCCATGCTTTAGGCTATGCTGTGTTTAAAGGGACCTAACCGTATTGCTTTAACTTTACGGGCAGGTAAAAAATGATTCGCAATACTTAATTTTTCAGGAAACGAAATTTTCAACCTACCTTTACTTATCGAAATTAAGCTATGATCATGAGTGTTATCCGATCTACCTCATTGAAATTCCTCTGTATTTCAATCGGATTTTCTCTGATGCAAAATATCCTTTCTCAGGGCACGCAATTATTACTGGATAATTGGTGCGATACTCTGCCTGTTTTAAAAATCGGATTGATTGCCGATCCTCAGTATTGCGATTGTGATCCCCAGGGAGACAGGTATTATCGCGAAGTATTGAGTAAACTTCCAAAAGCAATCGACACTCTGAATAAGTATCAGGTAGATTTTGTCATGAACCTGGGAGATATGATAGATAGGTATGAAGATAGCTATGATTCGGTAATTCAATATTATCAAGCACTTAACGTACCTTATTACAATTTATTGGGGAATCATGCCTTCTCAGAGGTTTCGGAGCACTATCTGGATTCAATTCTTATACGTTACGGAATGCCCGATTTTTACTATGATTTCTCTTATCAAAACTGGAGATTCATAGTGCTCGATGGAACCGAACTGGCAGAATATTCAAGATACCTGCATCCTGAACTGGCAGAGGAAGGCGATAGCCTATGGCAAAAAGTCCAGGGCAAAATAAATGCCCTTCCATGGAATGGAGGTATCGGACGCATACAGCAATCGTGGATGCGATCGAAGCTGGAGGAAGCTCTCGATTCCGAGCAGAATGTGATACTGTTCTGCCATATCCCTGTTTTTCCCGACTCTATGCGTCTTGGATTATGGAACGACAGTTCAATTGTCAATATAATCGAAGATTATCCAAATGTTGTAGCTTACATCAACGGACATGAACATTCCGGGGATTATGGGTATAAGAATGGAATACACTATTATACACAAAAGGCTATGGTCGATTTTCCCGATAAAAATTCCTTTTCAATTCTGGAGATATTTTTGCATGAGATCAGGTTGAAGGGTTTTGGGAATATCACTGACACTGTTTTTATCTATTCAGACATTAAAAAGAAACCACTACTTTTTGATCTCACCGACTCAACGCTACATTATTCTGATTATACAAATAGTTTTACAGGAAAATTCATTTCTGATACTGCTCAGGAATATAGCCAGGTTGTTTATTCTATAGATCCATTAAGCTATGAGAACAGATATTTTGCTATTCGAAACGATTCACTTTTTCTGGATACCGACGAAGATATCTCTTACATTCCCGATATCCGGATTGAAATAGTTGCATCCGGCTGCGAGTTTGATACAACATCACAGCTATTTCAGATAACATTCGATACAGCCTCAGCCAGTTTTCATTATTCCCTGTCCGATACATTGTTATCGGTTTACGATCCGTATTTCATTCTGCTGGACTCTTTTGTTACGGACCATTCCAGGCTTGGACTGGTTTACACACCAGTACCTTCCGATTCCTCAGTTATTTTAGTTATGGTAACGGATACTTCATTACTTATGACACCAAAAAAAGTAGGTAACTCCGTTATTGAACTTTATGTGAATGATACCTATCTGGATAAAACTTATTTACATCGCTTTTCAATTCACGTCTATGATCCATTCAATCATCCTCCGATTGTCAACGATCTATCTGATAAAACTTACTATATAGTGTTGTACGATACTCTCACTATCGACCTGAATAAAATATTCACTGATCCCGATGATGATGATCTCAGGTATGGGTTTATTCTCCATGATACAATTACCTTTTTCGGGAGTCTTACCGATTCGGTTCTTTCTGTTTATGCCGGATCTTCAGGTAGGACGGAATGCGAGATCACCGCTGACGATAGCAGGGGTGGTATATTAACCCAGGTACTGGAACTTGTTGTAAATCAGAATCCTGTCAGAATAAGTTACTATGCAGAGTATGTCTCTGCATTCGGAGAATCGATGTGTTTAACTGTTGATCTTGATACGATATTTGCCGATCCTGATGTCGACACATTGGTATATCTCATCTCGGATTCTGATTTTCCGGCGGTGTTGACCGGTGAAGGTCTGATGGAAATTTGTCCTGTAACAGCAGGTACAGGTATAATCTGGCTGGAGATTACTGATAATAAAAATGGATTGCTAACAGATTCCATAACTATTCAATTTAAGTCGGAGGCAGTTTCATTCGAAACATTATCTCCTGAAAGATTTCCAGTTATTGGCACTATTTACCCGAATCCCTCAGAGGGTTCCGTGTACATACTATTATATAAGGCATATTATAGTAAAATTAAATTGACGCTGGCAGATCTTTCAGGAAGAATGCTTCAGGAAGTGTCTGTCGATAATGATCCAGGTGAAGAGTTCCATTTTATGTTAACTATTGATGAAAATATTACTAATGGCATTTATTTGCTGGGAATTACTTCACCAGAGAGTCAACCAATGATTTACAGGATTATTTTATTACGTTAAGTGCCTTATTTATTCATATCATTCAGGTATCTGAATTTTAACTAAACATTAACATTTTCAGTCGTTGGATTGTTATAGTATTATCTGATCTTTGTACCGATGAGAAAGATTGTTGCCATAACGACATTGTTTTTTTACATCAGCCTGAGTGCTGTTCAGGTTATCAGCCTGCATTACTGTCATGGCAGACTTCAATCATTTGCTATATCAGAGCCGGTCAAATCATGTTGTTCATTACCCGATGGAACTCATGCCCCTTGTTGTGAGGACATTGT
>CAZMVE010000078.1:0-3235 GCA_964569585.1 uncultured Bacteroidales bacterium
GTAAAAGGAATGTAAAATTAGTGATTCTTCAAAATATCAAATAAACTATTTGATGAACCTTGAAAAAGCTTAGCCGAAGGTCTGTATTCATCACAGGAACGATTTTACCTGAGAATACCCTCAGCATTCAGTTTACATAAAGTGATTACGCTTCTGTTATTAACAAAATTTGAGCCAGTAATTATATATCCTCCATCGGAGGTAAAATCAAAACCATTCCCCTGATACGATGTTCCATCGCCTGCATAAAAATAGGATGGATTATCACCGCTCAGACTTGTTTTTAAAATCAGCATATCCCCAAAAGTTTCTTCATTGGTTGAAGTTCCAACCACATACAGGGAATTATCATGAATGTATAAATCGCTGGCTGTATTTACCGTGCGCTCACCAAAACCTTTTTCCCATAGGAAATGTCCCGATTCATCCATTTTAACCAGATAAATCTGTGACTCACTTGCCTGGGCAGGTTGTACAACACACGAAAGTATGTATTCGTTTTGGTTTAAGGCTTTAATTTCAACCGCCTCCGAACTTGCCCCTATGGGATGATAATAGGGTATTGACGAACCCCTGCCATCCCAACGTAAAACAAAAATGCTTTTAATGTACTGTTGCGTAGCTGTTGCCAATCTGTTGGAATAGCCGGCCAATAAGTAGCTGTTGCCTGAGGGTACTATTGAACAGGCAACTTCATCCTGCTCCAAACCAGTAAAATTAAAATTCAACGAATCTCCTTCAGCATTGACCTCAAAAAAGAGAAAATCCTTTCTTCGCACATCAGTACTATCGGTATAACCGGTTAATACCATGTGATTGTTATCAAGCATAAGCAGATCGAAAGCTTCATCATCAAAACTGCGCCCATATGATCTTGTCCAAAGTGTATCTCCAACAGAATTAATTTGCACCAGAAATACATCCAAATCGCCTGATTCAACTTTTTGAGTGGATCCGGCAATTATATATCCTGATGAATTGGATTTGATAACATATCCGAAATCATCCCATTGCCCGCCATACAGGTTAATGGGAGCAATAGAATTGCCAAATTTATCGGTCTGGATTATGCAAATATCTTTCCCCCTTCCAGGATTTTCAATATTACCCAGGATCAGGTAACCCTCATCGGTTGAAATTACCTGCATGCCCTCATCTTCCAAACCGGCTCCGTAGAATTTCAGAAACGAATCGGACTGTTTATCTGATATTTCATAGTTATCGCATGAAATACTCATCAGAGTAATAATTGATAATGCTATGAATATTGTTGTCTTCATCATTATACTATTATTAAAAGCGGTTTTTCTTTGACTGATATATTGAAAAATGGTAACCGAAAGATATACTTACGTAATCGAGTATAAAATCATCATCGACATAGAAATACCTGCTTGCAAATCTTGGGATAGAGTACCTGTCTCCAACCAACATATTATTAATACCCAACTGATATCTTATATCGAGTACGAGGAAACCCCGGGGTATTTTATATTCTAATCCGGCACCTATTACAGCCGCGAAATAAAGATTGTTTCTTTTGTCCGTTATATCTTCAAAAGTTTCGGAAATTGTCTCTATTTCCGGTTGTGATCTTGAAAGTGTAATGCTTGCGTTATTTAAAAATCCAGCTGAGCCTCCCAACCTGCCAAAATAATTCAGATTACCCCTACCAAAGCTATAGGTAAATGATACAGGGATAGTAATCAGGGTTATTCTCTCCTCGGCCGATAAATCAGCAAAAGACGATTCCTGTGACGGATATAAAGTATTGGTTCTTTCTGTGGATGAATAATTATTGATGGAATATATAACTCCAATATTACCATTAATATTTTTCCATAAGTTACGGCTCACGCCAAATCCGATCTGAAATCCGGTTCCTATTCTATCCGAAGCCTCAGTCTGACTAATATTCATTGCCGAATAATGTTCAATTATACGTCGGTTCGAGAAAGTAGGACCGAAAGTTAGATTCAGAGAATAAAAGGAAGAAGTTTTATAGGATTCAAGCAAATACACAAATTCAACCGGATCATTGGGCATTATTTCATATTCAGGGAATTTTTTTAAAAAATCATCCATCATTTTCTCAGCAGCAAACTGATCGTCATCAAAAAGGTAGGCCAGAATTATCAGTTTATAAGCTTCGATACGCTGTGTACGTGTGAAACCCGATATCATACATTCATTTAAAAGATCAGGGATTTCATCAATTAGCCCTTGCTCATAAAGCTCTTTTGCTTCACGCAGCGTATTCAAACAACTTTTCTGGCTGTAAATTATTAGATTTTGAGAAATCAATAAAATGAAAATTATTAAATGCTTTAGTTTCATCTTAAATGTGAATAACGTAAATCTATCTGAATAATCCAATTGTTTTACCTATGCCCGGTTTTTTTACTGCTTTATACATCCTATTATTCTAATTGATATTTGTACACGTTCTCTGATAGTCGACATCCATTCCAACATAAATATCCCATTCCTGATCGGTAAAATTTCGTGAGACATAACTACATACCTGCTCGGCATAATACTTGGTTTGAGTAGCCCAATAAAATATATCTCCTTTCTCGCTAGATGTTACCAGCGAACGTCCATCAGGACTAAATGCTATGGCGAGAGCCCAGGATTCGTGTTCTGTGATCACAACCGGAGTTTCAGAGAGTTTATTGGCATTCCATATTCGAATGGTACCATCGTAACTGGAAGTCGCCAGTTGGGAATTATCCGGACTAAATGCTATATCCTGAATTCTGGCATTGTGACCTTTGATCTGAGCAATTTTTCTTGATGAGACTGGATCGATTATAATGATGTTCCCCGATTTATCACCAATTGCAAGTCGCGATCCCGTACTATTTAAAGTAATAGCATTAATACCCTGATCTTTATTATCAAAAATAAGTCGTGCATCTCCGTTTGCAATGGTCCACCGGACCAATTGGCCATCGTCGGTTCCTCCATAAACATAATTTCTATCTCTGGATATTACAATTGACCGAATACGTGTTGAGTGGGTAACAATGGTCCTCTTATCGCCATTCAGCAGGTTCCAGTACATTAAAGTTTTGTCGCTGCCTGTTGATATAAGTATGTCTTTACCTTTAATGAATTCTAAATCAACAACTGCACCTTTGTGAGCTTCTATTAACTCGGGTTGTACATTCGGTTGATTCAGATTAAAAATTTGAATAATAGAAGTGCCTGTTCCACATGCTAACCAACGACC
>CAZMVE010000078.1:3335-14953 GCA_964569585.1 uncultured Bacteroidales bacterium
GCTTTGCTTTGCTCTTCCAGAGCCTGTTGTGCCCTTAATTGAGCAAGTTCTCTGTCTCTTCTGGCCTGATCAGTGGTTATTTTCAACACTTCACTCTGTTGTTTTACCTCGTCAACCATCTCATAGGCTACCTCTGCTTCTTGTTTAACCTCACGCAACTGAAGCATAGCTATCATTTGAGACTTTTCAGCCGAGTCTTTCCCAATCAAGGCCCTCAAACGTTCCAGCTCTTTGACATCCTTTTCCTCCACTGCCACATCTTTTTGTTGTTCCATAATCGTTGAATATGCTTCGGCAAGCTGCGTCTGCTTTTGTGCTTCATTTTTTTGATTCAACGCATATGCCATCAACGCCATAAAAGCTATTGCAAAGACACCCATCGTAGTAGCAAAACGCCGGGTACGGTTGAGTGTTCGTCGCTGAAGTTTAACTTTATTCTGTTCCTCCTGTAAGAATTTCTTTTCACTTGCATCAAGAAATACCATTACCTTCTCAAATGCCGGATTGTATTTCTTTGCCCATGCCAGTGAAGGTTTTTGGTTTTTTTTCCAGTTCAGGGCCAGCTGTAAATCCGGGGGTCGCCATAAACCTGTTTTACCCAGTTGATACAGGGAAGCAGCCTCGGACAGACGCATGTACATTTGCACCGAATTTGTTTCCTCTTCAACCCAACCTTTAAGCCTATCCCATACCCTCATTAAACTTTCATGTGATATATCAATCACAGTATGATCAGTCAATTCAATGTGTTCTGCTGGTATAACAAAAGATCTTCCCCTTGAACGAAATTCATTTACGACGGTAGTAACAGCTTCAGTTCTTGCCTGTGCAACATCAGCAATTTCCTTAATTGTTGCAGGATGTCTGATCCCTTTATTATCGGAACTTTTTTCAGTAAGAGTTTTGAACATGCTTTTGCAAATAGCTTTACCCTCTTCAGTAAGCACTTCAAAGGCTTCATTTGCATGCATAGATAGTGCATTCTCCATTTTTCCGGCTGCCTCATAATCGCGTAAACGCAGAGCAGTACCCGGTTCATTATATTTATTCCAGAATTCCCATGTTCGCATCATAGCATGTTGAAGCACAGGCAACTGATCGGAACCCTCACTAATTGAATTTAATATTTCCTGATAGAGCTGAGGATCCATTTCTGCACCTGCCACGGCAATCGGCCCCAGAATAGCACTGGAAAAATCATCACGGGTCATCTGTGGTACCAGAAAATTGCTATCGTTGATTAATGCAGTAAGACCTTGAAATTGGCTGCACTCTCCAACAAAATCTGAGCGCATGGTAAGCACAATATAAATCGGCAGTTTACGCTGATGAACTGCATTTACCAGTAACTTGATGAAGGCTTCTGTTTCGTTTACAGTTGTAATTTTATCATCCCTGCTTTCCTTGAAACGAAAAAGTTCTTCGAACTGGTCAACAATCAGCAGGAGATTTTCATTTTTTTGAAGCCCCATTTGTGCTATAGAATCAACCAGCCCAAAAGAATTTCTCCTTAGAAGCGCATAAACTATGTTTCTTGTTGTGGATTGTATTTCGTCATTCGATGTTTCAATATTTTGCGTTTCAGCATCGGCAATAGCTTCGGCCAGATTAAGCACTGGCTGGTTTCCGGGACGTGTTGCAATTATTCTCCAACTGGAACCAGCACCTGTAACAAATCCACCAAAAAGAATGGGTACCAATCCACAATAGATCAGGGATGATTTTCCACTTCCGGATGCGCCCGTAACAGCTGCAAAATGATTCTTGGCAAGATACTCCAGTATAATCTCGCTCTGCCCTTCTCGTCCGAAAAATAGATGGCTTTCTTCAATGCTAAAAGCCCTTAATCCCGGAAATGGATTTTGTTGCTCGCCCAGATTATATTGTGCCTGTACCTTATTAGTGATCATTCGGAAATTAATTTTTGTAAGATCAGTTCGGGTTCAGTGTTCTTACTATTCAATACTACAACTTTAGCTTTTATCATCCTTACCAAATCTTCATCAGGTATAAGTTTTGTAACTATTACTACTTTTTTAAAAGGTTTGGTCCTTCCAATTCCCGGCGATTTAATTATATCGCGAAGTTTGCTATTTAACCAGAACTGATTTTCACTTAATTGAAATAAAACAATGGCATCGGCATCGCGTAAAGCCTGGAGATGCCTGGCATAAATGCCAACCTGTACTCCAAAATCGAGTTGCATAACTTTGAGTCCCGATAAAGTCAGTGTTGAATAAAGATCTTCGGATTCATGCAATTCATCTTCCTCGGTGAGCATGTAAACTTTAGAGATATTTTCATACTCTATCCTGGCTGTGTGATTTGAATTCTCTAATTTTGATGAAAGAATTGTCTTGAAGGTTTCAAGAGGACTTTCTATAATCTCTGTATTGATTGTTGCATCGTCCCGGCGCATTCGCTTAAGATACAATGCCTGTCGTTGATCACTTATTTTACTGTTTTGAGGAATCCAAATAAATCGATTAATTTTGGAATTCTCATCTTTTTGCTGGTATTCCCTGATAATCCGATTCTGATAATCGGGAAGCGAATATTTTGTGCCCTTAAGCATTTCACCGTACTGGGAACCCATCAACTGAACTATGGTATCCGCTTTATCCAGATTTTGAATTAATGCTTTCTCAAACTCTTCACCTATTTGAGGTAATCTATTGTAAGGCAGAACCCTGAAACCATAGTGTTGTAATTCTCTTTTGATATCTTCACGTGCCTGTTGCTGGTCAAATGTTGTGAGTCCAAGAAATACAGAGCGTTGCTTATAATTACTTTTACTCTCAATTCCTAAGTTTTCGAGTCGTAATGAAGATGAAATATCATAAGCTAAATCGAGTAACCTGCTATAAAGAATTGTTGACTTATCGCTTGACTCAAAATCAAGACTTTTTATTTTTCGATTGTAAATATTTTTTTCAAAAAAATCGTATGACAGAAGATCATCCAGACAAGGTGGTGAAACTGGATTTTTTGATGGCTCAAGACTTATTCTGAAGATTTTACTATATCCTTCAATTTGGTCGGCTTTTTCAATTTCCATCAGGTCGCAAATATCTTCCAGCTCTCTGATATAATCAGTATCCGATTCGAATTCAGGATGTGTAAAGAAAACTACTAATTTGCATTCATGAATCATTTGCCGGTAATTGGACTGATCAAAATTGTTCTCCCCCTTCCAGACAATAGTTATTGTTTCCTTAAGCATGCGCGAAATAGTAAGTTTTAACTTACTGACAGCCGCTTCAGCTATCTGGTATAACTTTGCATCAGTGTTAATCAACTGAGTAGGTAAAGTAATATATATATCGTTTTTCTTACTCATTCCTTAACTTGCAAATTTAAATTGTTCAACACAACTCAGGACGCAATTAGCAACTTCGGCATGATCGAAAAGGAGCATTTCGATGGTATTATTGTCAATTGTCAAAAGTATGGTTTCTTCATCAAATTTTAAATGGCTAATTCCGGAATTCACCAATACATTTGAATAGAATAACTTGAACTCCTGATTTTCAACCATATGTATATCTGCACTCTCCAGGCTGATGCTCCCACTAACCAATAAGAATAATGCATATTCTTTTGCATACTGACTAAGATTAACAGTATCGCCGGATTTAAATCGTACTTCATCTAAAGCCTGTGCAATCTCAATTAAAATTCCTTCCCTCAACGAAGATAATTTGTCGGAATTCTTTACTATTTTAAATTTTTCGATAAGCAACAGTTTATCATCATTCTCCACCGAAAGAAGCGTTTCCTTCAGTTCAAACTGAATTTGGCTATCGAGCCTCTGAGAAACACTATCATAGAGCTCAGGATCCATTTTATGGATAACCATTGCAGCTACTTCTCTTAAAAGACGATTTGGATGAAAGAGGTTTGCAATTAATTCCTGATTAACCTCAAAGTCAGACATCTCAAGCGCAAGCTGCATAGCGCATATGCGAGGGTATATCAACAGGATATTATAGTCGCGGGTCAGGGTCGAGGAAAGCATTTCCTGATCAGTCATACTTTCAATTGGAAAATAGTATTGTAAGCGACGCACACGTTCCTTTGCTGAGATATTTTCAATAACAGGGAAGAGTACAGGTTTAATATCTTCATAAACAAAATGATCAAGCATTTCTATGGCATGGCTGATATCGGATGAAGATCCAAGTTCAAGCAACTCCTGAATTTCTTTAATAGTGCGTGCATTATAGGCTAGGGCAAGTAAATTAAAAAGAAGGTCGTTGTTGCTGTGTATTTCTTCCATATAGGCTACTTTCAATTCATTAAAACGACCCCTTTCAGGAAGTGATGTATATACTAAATAATCCCAACCGATAACATTAATAGTACGAACAATAATAGTAAGAATTCGATGTATACTGATTGAATTTGCCTGAAAATTAGCTTCATGAAGCGCTGCAATAGTGTCGAGAGTGACCCTTCTGCTTTGGTTTTCAAGTTTATTTAATAATAACTCGATAGCTTTGGGGGTTCCAACCTTACCGTAAATACGTATAACTCGTGAAAGAATACCGTCATCAGTATTTGGATTAATAAACAAGCGTTCCAGATAATCCAGTGCCGGATCTCCAATCTGGATAAGTGCTTCAAATGCATATGCATGATAATCGGGGGATGTGAGGAACTCAATAAGCAGGTATGAATGATCGGCACTACTTATCCTCGCCATAGCTTTTACAGCTGCGATTTTAACATCAGGTTCAAACTCCCTGGTCAGATTTATAAGTGCAGATGTATAGGTAACATCCTTGCGTGCACCGATGATATCAGCTGCCAGTATTCTGTCCTTAACATTGCGACTATTTACAAGCTGTTCCAGGTCGAATCCCTTAGTTAGCAAGACTTCTCTTTTTTGAAATTCCTTAATTATTTTAGAGAGCATTTTAGCAGATTCCTCAGAAACCGGTTGAATTTTTCTTAGTTCGGGCAATAATTCAAGCAACAATTCATCATTAATACATTGAAGTACATATTCCTGAATTGCCGGTTGAGGATTAGCAAGCATTCTGAGCAGACCTTTTTCATAGGTCAGGGGTTCAATCCTTGCAGACATCTGCATGGCATTTATTACCTTAATAGGATCGTCACCAACAAATATTTTTCTGATTTTTTCGGTATACGATTCAGATATTTGATACTTGCCGCGACTAACACGAAGTTTTTTGTACGATTCCTGCAGCGCAGACTTATACAACTTTACTATTTTCACCGAAAACCAAAACCAGATTATTGTCAGGAGTACACCAAACAAAAGAAATAATATCAAATCGGAAATGAGTCGATAAATGCCAAGAAGAATGCCTCCGGTAATTGCTAGTCCCAGCATAACTATCATTCCCTCGATACGAGGGTAAATAATTTGTAGAAAACGAATATCCAATGTTCTGTACAAGGTGCTGAAAGAAGGAAGTTGTATCACATTTTTACTCGTTTCATAGGCAATTTTATTTATGCCAAACAAAATAATTAAATAGGGTAATGGATTAGCGTTGCTGTACTTTCTGAGAACCAACGTAGCTATTATAGCTAAAGCAAAGAATATGATTAATCCTATAGGTAGCAATACAAGACTATACGGAGAATCGTATGAGTACAAAATACGATGAGCTAAGATTCTATCGATTAATAGAATGAAAATAAACATGATTCCAAGAAATAATCCATAGAACATAGAGAACTTCTCTATTTCAAAAAAGCGGATCTTGGATAAATTAATAAATCCGAAATGAAGGTAGAATCCCAGTATTGCTGATACAAGTGCAAAGAACAACAGATTGCGAGTAAACTTTGTGGACCAGAGAATAAAAAGTGATGAGCGGACAGGTACTCTATGTTCTTTTTTATGATTAAATCTTTTATTGGAATGATGGTAAATATTTAACGGAAACTGAGCCAGAAAGTATACCGCCAGAAATAGGGCCGCAATACCTGAAAGAATATGATAATCATATTTTGGTATTAAAATCACTGTTGAAAATGCCGCAATTGCAACTCCTGTTGCTAATCCTGCCTCAAGGATGGGAAATATTCTTTTCGTTTGTTCAGGGAGTAAAATTTTCCGCTGATAGCGCCAGAATGCAAGTATTGCTAATACATTGACCGGAAAAATAGATGCCAGTATGAAGAATGAACTTGAATCTCCCGGAGATAGAAAATAGTAAGTGAGAAAGAAAGCAACAACGATAAGAATTAAAAATGAAGTCAGAAAATGGAATAGCTTGAAAGAAATGCGTTTATGTAAAAAAGAATAAATAAAAAAAAGTACTATCCCCAGACCTCCGGAAAAGACATAGACCATAGCAATATCTTTCTGTTCCCATTTTTCGAAGAAGAGGGCATGTGCAATTATATCATAAGAGCATAAAAAAATTCCAAGCACAAATGCAGTCAAGGTAAGCAACAAAGTGAAGGTCACTTCGCCGGTTCTAATATTAAGTCTTCTGAGCAATTTTTTGTGCATAATAACCTTTAATCGACAGCTCTTTAATTCCTCTTTGGTAAGTATCTATATTTTAGCGCGATAAAAATAGTAAATTGTTCGCGTTATCGTCATATTCCTTATCATAAGGTTTCATACTTTTAGCCCTTAAAATAAGCGAATCATGTAAATTTTCGTTTGAAGGCCCTAAACTAAAGAGCATTTTATATGTTCCATCCGTTAAAAATACATTGACTCATGTTCAATCACAACGTAATAGCTGATAAAAAACTTGAGTAGCGGAGAGAGATCGTCTTTATCCTCTTTTCAGGAGTATTTATCGGAACTCTGGCGATGCTTAATATTTTGGGTATTACTCGTCTTATCGATTTGAGTTTTGATTTCTTTAGCATCCATTTCCCTCTCAGGGTTTTCGTGGGTGTATTACCCTATCCTATCACTTTTTTGTGTACCGATTTTATTAGTGAATTTTATGGTAGAAAGCGTGCATCCTATGTTGTGTGGGTTGGATTTATCCTGAACCTATGGGTCATTTTTATACTATGGATTGGAGGATTATTACCTCCTGTTCCTCAATTCAATCCTATAACAAATCTTCCGGCACCGGAAGATACCAATTTTCTTTTTTATCAGCTTCGTCTGTATACTTTTTCTGCCACATCTGCTTCAATGATAGCCTATCTTACAGCTCAATTTGTTGATGTTCATGTATTTCATCTTCTGAAGAAAGCCTCATCTGGCAAGAGATTATGGCTCAGGAATAATGGTTCAACCCTTACCAGCCAACTGGTCGATTCGCTCTCGGTGGTAATTATTACGTTCTTTTTTACGAATGCTATTAAAATTCCGGAAGGGTATACCAGTTTTAAATTCCTGATGATTTTAATTGTATCCAACTATATTTTTAAGATAGTAGCTGCCCTGTTAGACACCATCCCTTTTTACATAGGAGTGAGATTCCTATCCGGATATCTTCAGATTGATCCCATAAGTGAGTATAGAAAATAACTGAAATAAAACCTATTGGCGGAGTTTTTTAACAACTCATTAAAAAACAGTTCGACTACGCTTACTATGACAGTCAGACTGAGCGAAGTCGAAGTCTCATTATCAGAAGAATATATAGTTTACTCCGCCAACGAGTTGAAATTAAGTATAGTTATACCTGTTTACTTTTTTCATTTATCAAATCAATCAACTTATCAACGGGGAGGTCTTTGCTGTCGATAACATATTTTGCCCTGAGGTAATGATGTTCGCAACGGTTTCTTATGTCCTGAATATAATACCTGAGTTCTTCATCACTCTTTTTCATCACAATGGGCCGGTCAACTGTCGCTGTTTTCAAACGGCTGACAAGTGTATCGTTATCGAGACGCAAATAAATAACTTCGCCGTATTTTTCAATAAGGTTCATATTATCGCAATGACAAGGGGCACCACCTCCCAGTGCTACAACCACATTGTCCATCTTCACTAGCTCTTTTAAGGCTTCCCACTCCTTTATTCTAAAACCATCATCTCCAAGTTCGGTATACAATTCCGGGACTGTCTTTCCTTCACGTTTTTCAATTACCTCGTCCAGATCAATAAACTGAAGTTTCATCCTCCGTGACAGCTTTCGACCCATCGTCGACTTGCCACTGCTCTTATAACCAATCAGAAAATATCGCATAAATACGCGTGAATCTTAAAGTAATTTGATAACAACAAATTTATTGTTTTAGTTCGGTACAAAAAAAACACCGGATTTGATCCGGTGTTTTTTTATGACAGTATTTTATTTGCTCTTGAGTTAAAAATTATTACTTCTTTGGCTTCATAGCCTGGTAGGCTACATGCTGCATATAGGCGTCAAGAATAATGAGGGCTGTCTGGGCTTCAACAACAGGCCATACGCGCGCTACAATGGTAGGATCGCGACGAGTAACAGCTGCCAGTTCCTTATTTTCGAGACTTACCTTATCGATAGTCACCTGAGGTTTGGCGATAGTGGGAGTCGGTTTCACAGCTACCCGTGCAATAATGTCCTGCCCTGTTGTAAGTCCTCCTGTTATGCCTCCTGCATTGTTGGAATTAAAAATTACTTCCCCGTTTTTAACACGGAGGGCATCGTTACATCGCGAACCGGTCAATTTTGCTGCTTCCATACCACAACCAACTTCAACTGCCTTAACAGTTCCGATGGCCATTAAACGCCCCAACTCGCCATCGAGTTTGTTAAAAACCGGTTCCCCCATTCCTGCAGGTACACCCGTGACGATAACTTCTACAACTCCACCTGAGGAATCACCTTCTTTCATAATGCGCAAAATTTCGTCATGCATGGTTTCTGCAAGATCGGCATCGGGACAGAAAAGTTTTGGATTGATGCCATATTTTGCCTTGATTTCCTCTTCGTTATATACCGGTTTCTTGATGTCGGGGATGCGTTTTTCCAGATCGGCAAGTATAGCAGCCTTCTCAAAGAATCTTAGATCCTGCTTTAATTTATTGGTGGCAAAAAGCTCCAAATAGATGGGATCGTATTGCTTGCGAACCTCGCGATAGGCTGCTGCTTTCTTTTTTATTTCCGTAATCGGCATTTCACCCATCCTGATTCCGGCAGCCTCACGAACAAAGGATACTACTTCAATACCATGATCCTTTAATATTCGTTTGGCAATACACCCTGCCGCTACGATCGATGATGTATAACGCCCGCTGAAAAATCCTGCTCCAATGGAATCGTCCCATTCACCATATTTCTGATACGACGCATACGATGCATGTCCCGGTCGTGGTGTGCGATTCGTGAGCTGGTATTGTTCGATATGTTCAAAATGACGATCGACATTGGGAATTAGTATTACCAACGGAGTACCATTTGTATATCCCTGGTTTTTAAAGCCGGGCATGGTATCGGCTGCATTCACACCGCTATAAATAATCGGAACATCGGCTTCGCGCCTGGGCGATGTTAATTCACCCTGGCCAGGTTTGCGCAACATCAGTTCAACATAGATCTCTTCCTCAGTGAAGAAATATCCGGGCGGTACTCCCTGTATATTAATTGAGAGCCCTTCCTGATAGGACCCGCCTGCAACTGTTGTTTTAAATAAAACTCCATGTGTACATCCTAGCATAGTATATATTGTTTTTCATGATTAATTGATCTTTTTTAAATTTGCTCCCAGAGACTTAAAATCATCAATAAATCCGGGATAGGTAACACTGACGGACTCAGCCGTATCCACGACCGTTTCCCCTCCGGCAGCCATTCCTGCAACCCCAAGTGCCATTACCATACGATGATCGTTGTGTCCGTGTACTTTTGTTCCTTTTAATTCGCTTTCCTCAATGACAACACCATCCTGCAATTCTTCAATTTTAGCCCCCATTTTCTTCAGTTCACTGGTTATGGCTTTTATCCTGTCACACTCCTTAAGTCGTGCCTGTTCAACATTCAATAAACGCGTTCTGCCTGATGCAAAACACCCAACTACGGCAAGAGCAGGTAAGGCATCCGGAGTATCGTTCATATCGATATCCATTCCTTTAAGAGCTTTCCCGGTAACCAACACTCCTTCTTTCTTGTGAGTTAATTTAACTCCCATTTTTTCAAGAAATCCGAAGATTTTTTTATCTCCCTGATGATCGTTAAAGTCGAGTCCCTTTATCAGAATTTCCGATTGAGTAATGGCTGCCGCACAAAGCGCAAATGTTGCCGAGGAAAAATCTGCCGGTATCTGTCGGTCAAATGCCTTATAACTCTGATTTCCTTTTATTTTAAACCATTCCAGTCCTTTCTGTTCAAACTGGATGTGCTGGTTTCGAAGCCAGTCGAGTGTTATTTCAACATAGGGTTTTTCATGAAGATTTTCGACCCGGATCTCGGTATCGGCTTTGGCTAAAGGAGTTGAAAAAAGTAAGGCAGTCAGAAATTGTGAGCTGATCCCATTTACCAGGGTATTACCTCCCATTATAGGCCCGCGAACTGTAAAAGGACACTTATCATTAAGGGACTTGGTGCTCACTCCCAGATCTTTTAATGCATTCAACAGGGGTGTCATAGGCCGTTTCCGTATGGAGGAATCACCGTCGAAAGTAATCGGGTGTGAACTTAGGGCAGCCAAAGCACTGAAAATCCGTAGACTTGTACCTGAATTTGCCACATCGATAAAACTTGCCACATTACTAATATTACCCCCGATACCATCGATTACCCATACATCGTGATCAACTTTTACCCTGGCTCCAAATTCACCAGCGGCCATTAAGGCAGAACGTGCATCGGCCGATTCGAGTGGATTCCGTAAAAATGAACGTCCTTCCGCCATGGCAGCAACAGCCACAGCACGTATAGTATGCGACTTTGATGCAGGTATCAGGATTTCTCCTTTAAGACTTGATTTTTTAGTTGTAAGTTTCAATGCTATCCGATTAATCGGACGCAAAAATAAGGGTAAGTGAGAACTTTACAAAATTATTTTGCAAATGCGAATTTCTATTTAACCAATGAAATAAAATAGCAAGCCAATTTAAAAACTGAATTAAATTATCTTAATGATAATTGTCTTCAACCAATATGTACTCAAGTATTCTATGCCTGATTTTTAAGATTGTAAGTACTCTGTTTTTTAAAGAAGTTTTATTCCTTATTGTTTCCGGTGCTTTGCCAATAATTGTGAATTCTTTGTGCATGATCTTTATCCGCCTGATTGAGTTTTTGGAAAATATCCCTGAGATTATCCGTAGCATCCTTTTCCATGAAATGCTGAAAATGTATCTCCCCCGCTGAATTTTCTATCTCCAATGCCAAATTAAATGCTAGTATACGATTGGGATTACTGATAAAGGTGTCTATAGCATCGCGAACCTTCTGGACTGATCTTTTAAGCATTTCAGGGTTTTCAGGTAACAAGCCGGATGGAAATTTATTCAAACGAACGAAATCTTTTCCTGTTCTCAGAAGTGCTGCATGATTTTTTTCTTCTATGGCTATCCGGTACCAGAATGCCCGGTCCTCATCAATATATTCAGAAAACAGGCTATATAATTTTGACATATTTAATTCCAATTCAATGGCATCATCTATAAATTGCAGCATTGTATTTTCCATACACATCTTGTTTTGGGAAGAATTTTATTACTAATAATAAAT
>CAZMVE010000079.1:0-7983 GCA_964569585.1 uncultured Bacteroidales bacterium
CGTTTTGATCTTCAACACTGAAGGTATTACAGACCGGGATTTTTTCGACACGTTCATTGCATGATCATTCCCTGATCCATTCTGTTTTTTCCGCTGCACGAATACGTTTCCTCTCCGGCCGAATATAATTCTCATCGGCAATACCCAACGTAATAAAACCCAGACACGCATCTTCATCCTGTAATCCCAAATAACGACGCATTCGATCGGCATAACATATATCGCCTGTACTCAGGTAACCCGCCACACCATAAGCCTGCATACTGAGGTAAATATTTTGAACTGCACAGGCAGCAGATACGAGATCTTCCTGCTTGGGAAAACGCTTCTTGGGATCGCGGCGGGCAATAACAGCAATTACATGTGATACTTTTTTGCTTTTTTCAGGCAGCTTTTCATACTTATCCATACTGAACTTAGCCTCTGGTGTAATAGCTTTATAAATTTCCTGGTGTTCTTTGTACAATGCGTCCAGACCTTTCCCTGTAAAGACTTTAAAATGCCAGGCCTGAACCAGACCATGCGAGGGAGCCCAAGTTCCATTATCGAGGAGTTTTTCAATCACTTCATCGGCAATTCTACCTCCTTCTTTGAGGCCATTCATGAAGGTCGATTTTCGTAATCTTATCCATTCATCAATAGTAAGTTCTTTCATGGCTTATTAAATGATTATTATTACATGGTTCCTAACTAAAGTAATTTATTTGACCGAATAGTATCCTTTTTTAATTTTTCTGATATTGAAACAAAAAACTACCACTTAGTGTTTGTCCGGATCACTTTTTTGTTAATTTAGTCCACAACCAAACCCTTAAAATATTATGATCCCTTCCGTTGACCGAAAGGAATGGTATGATCTTGTAACAGGCTCGCTTAAACCTAAATTAACCAGTCCCTTGCTCAAAATTAAAATCAGTATTTTCCGCAGAAAAGTTAACCGTGGTATGCTTACTACAAAACAGGCGATTACGGAATTGATGAAAGATTGTGAAAAAAATTACGAATTGTACAGACAGGATCTACATCAGATTTTTAGAAATAAGAAAGAAGAGAGTCTTCATCATTCCTGAAATATTCTAAGAGGGATTCAAAAGTTAACAATTCCAGGAATTAAAGTTCGAATTCTGCTCCTATGGAAAGAATATGGGAAGTCAGCGGATTCCTTTCATAGAACTCCTGTTGAAACTTATAATCAACTCCGAGATTTATTTTTTTTGTCAACCGGTATCTGATTCCTGCAGTTAATCTGAGTTTTTCCTGATTGGCACTCCATTTTGGATTTAAGGTAAAGAATCCTTCCGCTGAAACACCCGGAGTAAGATCCCATCCTTTTTTACGGTATTTCAAGGTAATTTTATGACGGTGAACCGAAACAGGAATCATACCCAAAGCATCGGTATGTATATTCGTATATTCTCTTTGATACATGGCTCTGTAAGCCATTCTCAGGTCACCAATGCGCTCATCCAACTCAGCATATGCACCAAAACGATTGGCATTTTTAAGATTATCCCGTCTGTCCCGGTCAAGTTCATACCGATAATAGATTCCAAGTCTGAAGAATTTTGTTAACGGAACTGATACATCCAACTCTCCGAGGATACCATCAAGCCGGGTACTATTGTTCCATAATCTTAGTTCAGGAGCAACGGAAAAATCGATCAGGTTAAATAATTCATCTTCCAATTCGATATTAATCCATGTTCGAAAATCCTCTTGTTGCCCACGAGCACTGTAAGAAAATAAAAATATATATATAAACAGAAAATATATTTTCCGGCACATGCTTATGCTATTCTACTTTATAATAATAATATCAGGCACCTCAACAATCTGATTCTTATCGGTAATTTCCACTTCACGTTTTATGGCAATTTTTTCTTTTGTAATCAGGTTGGTCGTATCTTTTGAATAAGCAAATACTGTATAGTTGCCTTCTAACAGATAGTTGAATTCATAGGCTCCATCGTAATTCGTTTCGAATTTATCGCCGTATACAAAATCATCACCATAAATTATATAGACATCTTCCTTTGCTCCCGGGTATTCATCACGCATTATGGTATAATCGACATTGTATTCCCATACAATTACCTTTCCCCTTATGGTGGATGTTCCACCTTCGCCAGGACCTTTTTCGCAGGCTGTAAAAATTAACATTATAAGAAGAATACCCGGAATAAATCGTGTTTTCATTGTGTATTATTTAATCATTAGTAATTTTCGTGTTTCAATTGTGTTTCCTGTCGATAATCTCACAGTGTATACCCCTCCGGATGCCTCATTCATGGCAGCTCCAGTTCCAAACCAGTCAATATAATAAGTTCCCGGCATAAGGTATTCATCCGTGAGCACATCCAATAATCTTCCATTTACATCAAACACATCCAGACGATAGTGATCTTCCCTGTTCACACTAAACTGAATGGTTGTATAATCGCGGAAGGGATTCGGAAAACATTCAAAATTAAGGGCAAGAGGAACCGAAACCAGAATATCGATATCGAGGTAACCTGAATTGTTTCTTCCAGGAGTGCCTCCGTAGGGACTGGCCTGCCAGTTCTCTCCCTGCGTATTATCCAGATCGGGATGGATAAGTTCAATGGACGAACCGGTTTGTACAGCATTTTCAGGCCATGGATAATAAGGATAGTAATCGACTGCATCCATTAGAGTACTTTCATCATCATAAAGCCTTATCATATCGCCGCTGCTGCTAAGACCAAAAGGAAATTCGCCAACAGCGTTATGTACATCAGGATTTAAACTGAAGAAATCTTCCAGATTTCGACAAATAACAAGGTACTCGCCTGGGGGTAAAATGATACCTGCCGGAAAGTAATATCCTGTATCGGTACCCGAATCGCTGAGTAACCAATCTTCAAAATCAACGGCAGTTTGTCCATTATTCATTAGCTCAATCCAATCCTTGGTATCCCAATCGTCGGAGGAAGCATAGTTGATTTCGTTAATAACAATGGAAATATCTGATGCGTCAGCTTCAGCAAAAACTGCGTTAAAACTGACTTCTTCCGCCATATTGTATTGGATAGTGGAATTGGTAGTAGTATTAGCTCCTTCCCATCGAACAAATTTATAACCTAGCTTTGGAACAGCTTTAAGCTGTATGGGAATATCTTCGAAGTATATTCCGTTAAAAGGATAGGCTTTAGGAAAGACAGTATTTACTTTTACTTTTCCCTCATTTTCGTCAGAAACATTCACCGTAATTTCCAGTTCATTACCCAATGAGAATTCCTGCCGCATATGCGAACGTGCATAAGCCGGGCGATACTGTCCAAATGTTTTACGATTATCAATAGTGTTGAGCCATTCCCCATAGCTATTCCACCAGCGATTAAAATTATATTGAATTTCGTTATCGTAGAGATTTTTAAGCCAATCCAGATAAGAAATAATACGATCCGGATGAAAATCGACATTTAGCCTGTCACAATATTGGTTAATAAAATTATACCGGAAATCGAGGTTAGTAACCAAACGGCGCAACATTAGAGTTGACCATGGGGGATTGGGCCAGCTGTCTCCATTAGGTTCCAGCGCAAAGGCCAGCGTATTAAACTGATAATCGCTTACATTCCATATTCCATAACCAAAATCGGTATCAAATAGAATCCATCGCCATTTACTGTCGGGAGTTATAGTATTCCAGTATTTGATATTGTTCCCGGGCCAGTCCTGGTTATTTATATAAATCTGTGTTAACTGGTATTGTATAAAATTATTAATATCGATTTGCCCGTTTATCCACTCATACTGCTCGTTATTCGATAGGGAAGTATTGGCATTCAGAAAATTAAGAATTTGCTGGTAATCGGTACTACTGCCATGTATAACAGTACTTTGTTGTTCCAGGAGATTAATATTATCTGTTTCCAGATTATAGTTCTCAGCAACGTAATGCTCGTTGACTTTCTCTCTTATGTTGAGTAATCCCCAATATTCACCATTGATATAAATGGCTGCAGGTTGAAATGCCTGCCGGTCGATATCCATTTCGCGGGTTAAACCTGTCATAAAACAATCCTGAAACTGAAGCCCCATATTGTCATTCCCCGAATTTCGTAATACTATCGCCTCAAATTTATCAATAGGTTTATCGGCAAAAAATTTGTGTTCGAACGAACCCTTACCATATATGCTTCGTGCATAAAGAGCTACTGATTTTTGATCGGAAGCTCTTGACCATCCTCCAAATACTTTGATTCCAGCACCCTGATCAATTCTCTTATTTCCCTGAATATCATAAAATTCAAAATATATGGGCCTTTCCCAGTCTTGCCAGAAGTTGGCATCAAAATAAGGATATCCGCCGGGATTCGGACCGTAAGCAAAGATTCCATTCGTTTCGTCCCATAGATTATAGGGATCAGTCGAAATACATACTATCGGAAGATCATGATCAAGTTGGGTTACATAAGTGTTGGTTGTAACTTCTCCCGGCAAACTTGTATAATTAAAAGCCCTGGCTTTAATCACTGTCGGGCTGCCAATAGAAAACGAACCTGTGTAGCGTTGCGATGAACGATCGGGAATTGAACCATCAGTAGTGTAGTATATTGTATCTCCCGGATTCTCTGTGGAAATAGTCAATGTAAGTCCACTCAAATATTTACCTCCCTGGGATGAAAAAATCACATTCCCGGTAATACCTCCTTCAACTCCCTGTGTAGAGTTACTATTGCCTGGAGTTGGTTCGGCAAAATAAACCCAATCTGATGAACCATCGGGCTGCCTGCCATACGATATATCATTGGTGAGGGCAACTCCCCCAATTGAATCAACCAGGCTACCGCCGGGAGTGAACAAATAAAGACTTTCCCCTTCGACTTTTATCTTAAAATTCGTGTGTAACCCTCCCGAAGACGGAAAAGTGAGGTAAGGTGAGATATCTTTAACTGCACTGCCCATTCTTCCTATCGATAAAAAAGGAATAAGTGACATATCACTGGAAGTAAGACTTATATTATGCCCCTGTATGGCAATTACATTGTTGCCTTCCACCAGGATACTTCCGGGATTAGAAATTTCATAATATTCAGGATTGCCTCCCTGGTACATCACAGCTTCGTGACCCTCATCAGCCGGTCGATCAAATGGAATTACTTCGCCGGGAGTTCCAATATTTGCGCGGGCAATTTCCTGCCCATTTATGTATGCAATAAATCCATCATCATAATCGATGTGTAATAACAGTTTTTCAATACTGGCCAAATCTGAAACCGTAAATTCATTTCTTATAAAAATGCTTAATGATGTGGTAATAATTGTGGAATCATCATTATCCTCATAGCCAAAACCACTTTCCCCCAGCAACCATCCTGAATCGTCATAACCCATATCGTGCCAGCTTGTTCCGATATCGGAATCAGGTATAAGATAACACCACTCATCCCCCATATCGATCAGAGTCTGATAGACAACCGGCAAATCTTTACGGTCCTTCCCCGATGCGAAGACCAGAATGTAATCCGATGCAGAAAGAGTAAAATCAGGAAAGGTCCATTTGGCTGTCATAGTCAGATCATCAGATAAAGAATAGCCGTTAAGATTGACAGCCGTTCCACCTGAGTTGTACACTTCAATCCAATCGGAATACGTATTATCCTCATCGAGAATTCCGTTTACATTCGATGAGAGGAATTCGTTAATCTTTAGCTGTCCGTAAACATCTAACTTAACAAATAACAACACAAAGAGAATATAAACTATGCGCATAATGGTCTGGAAATAAGTGAAAATAGTTATTACAATATTAAGTAATTGTTAAATCCTATAAAAATCTCTACGAAAATATTGTAAAAATTGTTCTATATATGATAATAATTATAAATAAACACGATGAGTTTTTACTATTTTTGGCACTTAAAAAAATAAATTCATCAAATCAGGCAACTACTATCAGATTTTAACGTAATAAAATAGCAAAAGAAGGAAATCGCATTAATGAAGGCAATTGTAATGGGTTGGGCAAAGCGCAAATTTGTTTTACCACTAATCAGAATAATTAAAGAAGGAATCTCAATTGAACGTTTGTCGATAGCACTTGCATTGGGGATTACTATAGGTTTAATGCCATTATATGGTCTTACTACCTTACTCGTTGGTTGTGTTGCACTATCTCTTCGGCTGAACTTTATTGCTATGCAGATTGCTCACTACATTGTAACTCCGCTTCAGCTAGCTCTCATTATTCCCTTCTATAGAATGGGAGTAGTTATGATAAAAGTTTCAGAACATAGTTTTTCGATTCATCAATACATACATCTTTTAAAAACTGATTTTTGGCATACCCTCAATGAGTTCTGGCTTATCAATTTATCGGCTGTAGGTATATGGCTTATCGTTTCAATACCTCTCTTTTTGGGGCTTTATTTCGGACTTTTCTATGTGTTAGGAAAGTACAAACTCAAACTGAAGTACTTACGAATTTAAATAAGCTTATCAATTTTTCTTCTTCTCGTTCCCAGCACAATTCTCTTGCTGCAATTTCAAGATTTGTATAATACATGCCTCCGGGAAGTTCATCTTTTAACATTTTTGTAAAAACCTCTCCAAGTTTTTCAGGGGTCCTATCCTTAAGAATTCTTCCAATACCATATTGATTAACAGTTGCACCCAATTCGGGAAGATCGGAAACTACCACCGGTAGTCGGGCCTGAATGTAATCAAATAATTTATTAGGCAGAGCAAATTGATAATTCAATCCCAAATTTTCTTCGAGCGATATACCTATATGAGCCTTTGATGTATATTTCCATAGTTCTTCCATTGGAACTCGATCTATAAATTCTATCCTATTTTCTAATCCCAGATCTGATGTAAGTTGTTTTAATTTGTCACGGATATCACCATCCCCAATAATTTGCAGCTTAGCATTTTCCACATATTGCATACTATTGATGGTAAGTTCCAATCCGCGGCTCATATTTAAAGCCCCCTGGTAAATAATTGTGCTCTTGTCCCTGTCCTTAATAATGCCTTCAAAGTCGATATCGTAGCGGAAACGTCCGACATTTCTGATTACCACAAACTGTTTTCTGTATTTACTATTGTAATGATCGGCAATGGAATTACTTACTGTTATTCCGTATCGAATACGCCTAATAAGCAGTTTTTCAATCAATAGCCAAATATTTCGAATTAGAGGCCGATGGACCAGTTCCGGAACCTCAGAAAACAGTTCATGACTATCAAATACCAGTTTCTTTCGTTTAAATGAAGCGGCCAGCCAGCATGAAGGAAGAGTATCCAAATCGTTTGAGAGTATAATATCAGTTTCGGACCGGAGTATATAAAAGAATATCCTGATATTGAGGTTTGCGTAAAAAAGTGGACCTTTATTAAACCATAGTTGGAATCGCCTTGTAGCATATGAACGCGTGACCACTTTTTTGGAATGCTTGAATTTACGTCCTGCTATTTTCAATTCGAATCCATTAGCCTCGAGAGAAGTAGCTATTTTATGTACCCGGTTGTCGGTAACAATATCATTAGAAACAAATGAAATAACCTTTATCAATATCTGAATATTTTAATTCGACTAGTTTTGTGTATATGCTCTGTTGCCTGGCTTCTTAACCGGCAGATCACAAAACTATTGTATATTTACGAGAATTTGAAAAGCATGCCCGAGATAAAAACAAATTATCCGCTTCAATTACTTAATACCTTCGGAATTCAAGTTAGTTCAAAGTATTATATCGAAATCGATTCGGTAAAACAACTACCCGAACTCGTTAATGACCCAATTTTTTTAAAAAATGAAGTACTTATATTGGGTAGTGGCAGTAATATTTTGTTTACAAAAAATTATGAGGGACTGATTCTGCATATAAAAATACAGGGTATTGAGGTCCTAGATGAAAATAACTCATCCGTCGTCGTAAGTGCCGGAGGTGGTATTTTATGGGACGAATTTGTATCGTATGCAGTATCCGGCAACTGGGGAGGTATTGAAAA
>CAZMVE010000079.1:8083-14490 GCA_964569585.1 uncultured Bacteroidales bacterium
CCCTTCGAAAACTTATCACCCGAATAAGAGAATCAAAACTTCCCGATTTCAGATCGACAGGAAATGCTGGCAGCTTTTTTAAAAATCCTGTATTAAAAAATGAATCGGCTCTGCGCTTAAAAGAAAAACATCCTGATATGCCCCTGTTTCCTGATGAAGAAGGAAAGACAAAACTCTCTGCCGCATGGTTCATAGAAAAGGCTGGATGTAAAGGCATGCGTATGGGTAATGCAGGAACACATTCCAAACAAGCTTTGGTACTGGTCAATTTGGGAAATGCAAGCGGTAATGATATTCTGGAACTTGCCCTGCATATTCAAAAGACCGTAAAAAATAAATTTGATATTATTCTCCAACCTGAGGTAAATATTATTTAATATCATTGTTATACTTCGAAAGTAAATTGATAAGACCAAAAGAATTATTCCTTTATATCACATTCGCTAATATTCAATTTAAACTTTTCATTTTTTTTCAACCAGCCGTAAAGGTCTATTTCGACAATCAAATTGATTGTTTATATTGCGATGCTTATAAATTTTTATAAAATCCCTGAAAAAACTAGTAAATCATAAAAATACTTATGGCAAAACTTAAAGATATTGACAAAGTATTAATCATTGGCTCAGGACCTATTATTATCGGACAAGCCTGTGAATTCGACTATTCCGGTACGCAGGCTTGCAAAGCCCTCCGTTCATTAGGTTACAAAATAATTCTGGTAAATTCCAATCCGTCCACCATAATGACCGATCCCGGAATGGCCGATATAACCTATATCGAACCACTGAACGAATATGCATTAACCGAAATCATCAAAAAAGAGCGGCCCGATGCTCTTCTGCCAAACCTGGGTGGACAAACAGGACTAAACCTTTCTTCCCTGCTGGCTAAAAAAGGTATATTGGACAAATATGGTGTTAAAGTAATTGGTGTCAACATCGATGCAATAGAACGGGGAGAGGACCGAACAGCATTCAAAGAAACTATGAACCGGCTGGGAATTGAAATGCCAAAAAGTAAAGCAGTGAATACCATTGAAGATGCTGAGAACATTGCTGAAGAGCTTGGATATCCCGTTGTTGTTAGGCCCGCCTATACTATGGGAGGTACTGGCGGTGGACTGGTTTATAATATCGAGGAATTACGTACCGTAGCTGGCAGAGGTTTATCAGCGAGTATTGTGAACCAGGTTCTCATCGAAGAATCTGTTCTGGGCTGGGAAGAACTTGAACTGGAAGTTGTACGTGATGCAAAAAACCAGATGATCACGGTTTGTTTTATTGAAAATGTCGATGCAATGGGCGTGCATACCGGCGATTCGTATTGCACTGCACCCATGTTAACTATTGATCCTGAGCTTCAAAAGCGTCTCCAAAAATACTCGTACGATATCGTTGAGGCTATCGAGGTTATCGGAGGCACTAACATTCAGTTTGCGCACGATCCAATTACAGGAAAGGTTGTTGTGATCGAAATTAATCCACGCACCTCGCGTTCATCAGCACTGGCATCAAAAGCCACAGGATTTCCTATTGCCCTTGTCTCTTCACTTCTCGCAGGAGGATTAACTATGAACGAAATACCCTACTGGCGAGATGGATCGCTTGAAAAATATTCCCCTTCCGGAGATTATGTTGTTGTAAAATTTGCCCGCTGGGCATTTGAAAAATTCGATGGACTTAAAGACAAACTAGGAACCCAGATGCAAGCTGTGGGTGAAGTGATGAGTATTGGAAAAACATATAAAGAAGCCCTTCAGAAAGCCATTCGTTCACTGGAAACAGGTCGCTATGGATTAGGTTTTGCAAAGGATTTTAATAACAAATCCCTTGATGAGCTTATGACCATGCTTAATCATGCATCCAGCGAAAGGCAGTTCATCATGTATGAGGCATTACGAAAAGGAGCTGATATTGAGGAGTTATATGAAAAAACCTACATTAAAACCTGGTTCATTAAGCAGATGAAAGAGTTGGTCGATCTGGAAGAACAACTCCTTCTGTTCAAAGGGAAATCCGTACCGGATAGTCTCCTTATTCAGTCTAAAAAAGACGGTTTTGCCGACAAATACCTATCGAAATTACTAGCAATTCCCGAAAAGACCATCAGAGAAAAACGAATTGCTCTTGGAATTTCCGAAGCTTGGGAAGCCGTTCCGGTTAGTGGTGTTGAAAATGCGGCATATTATTATTCGACCTATAACGCACCTGATAAAGTCGCTGTCAGCAATCGTAAAAAAATCATGGTACTGGGAGGAGGTCCGAACCGCATCGGTCAGGGAATTGAGTTCGACTATTGCTGTGTACATGCTGCTTTTGCCATTCGAGCCGCTGGTTTTGAATCTATAATGGTGAACTGCAACCCTGAAACGGTTTCGACTGATTATGACACTTCTGATAAACTTTACTTTGAACCTCTCACCGTTGAGGATGTACTAAGTATTTATGAAAAAGAAAAGCCCGAAGGAGTTATCGTACAGTTTGGCGGACAAACACCTTTGAATATTGCTAATGAATTATCTGAAGCTGGTGTTAAGATACTTGGCACTACCACGGAAACCATTGATCTGGCAGAGGACCGGGATCGTTTCAGGCACGTTATCCAAAAATTAGGAATTCCTCAGCCGGAATCGGGAATGGCAAGTACGATGGAAGAAGCCCTTGAAATAGCCGCAAATATAGGATATCCACTAATGGTGAGACCATCGTATGTTCTTGGTGGAAGAGCTATGAAAATTATTATTGATGAAGAAATGCTCTCTGAATATGTAGTGGCAGCAGTTGATGTGTCGCCCGACATGCCCTTGCTTATTGATAAATTCCTCGAAGATGCAATAGAATCGGAGGCCGACGCTATTGCCGATGGTACAGATGCTTTTGTTCCAACAGTGATGCAGCATATAGAATATGCTGGGATACATTCGGGCGATTCTGCTTGTGTAATACCACCTGTTATCATTCCCGAAAAACATATACAAACTATCAAAGAATACACCCGTAAAATAGCTATAGAGCTTCATGTAGTGGGTTTAATGAATATACAGTATGCTATTTATGACGATGTGGTTTATATACTTGAAGCCAATCCCAGGGCATCACGTACCGTACCACTGGTATCGAAAGTATGCAATATATCCATGGCAAAAATTGCCACAGAAATCATGCTGGGAAAAAAACTCGCTGATTTCAACCTGAAGGACAAAAAAATAAAACATTTTGGTGTAAAAGAAGCTGTATTCCCCTTCAACATGTTTCCTGATGTCGACCCGCTGTTGGGCCCAGAGATGCGATCGACAGGTGAAGTGCTTGGTCTTGCCGATTCGTATGGACTGGCATTTTTCAAATCGCAGGAAGCTACTCAAACTTCTTTACCTATCAAAGGTACAGTACTGATAACTATCGCTGACAGGGATAAGGAACGTATAATTGAGACTGCCAAAAATTTCAGGGACATGAAATTTAAAATTCTTGCTACGGAAGGTACAAAAAACTTCCTTGAAAAACATGGTATTAAATCCCGCTTAATTAAAAAAATATACGAAGGTCGGCCAAATATTGTCGATGCAATCAAAAACGGTGAGATTGACCTGGTAATTAACACTCCCGCCGGCAAGTTTAGTGAATATGACGATTCCTATATCCGGAAAAATGCCATCAAATACAAAATTTTGTATATAACTACAACTTCAGCTGCTCTGGCTGCTACAAAGGGTATTAAGGACCGGCGAAACGGAAAATACAAGGTGAAATCGTTGCAGGAATATCATCAAAGAGCAGGGAAAAATTTAAAGTAATTTAATTGATCATATAATTCAATAAGTAACACATTTTTCTTTTTCTAATAAGAATGATTATATTTAAACGATCTGCTAATTTTTTTCGTCCATCGGATAATAAAAATTTAAATTCTAAAGTATAATGCTATTTTGCTATAGCAATTAATTATTCCTGGTAATCAATTATTTACTACAATAAATACAAACTTAAACTACCCTCAAATGAAAAAACTTATCCTGTTTCCAACATTGTTTCTCCTTATAGTCCTTAGTAATTGCAAAAAGGAAGAACCCCCCGTCGCATCTTTTACAGTGAATACTACTGTTACAGAGACAAATCAGACCCTTACATTTACCAATACATCGCAAAATGCTGATAGCTATCAGTGGGAATTTGGCGATGGAATGATCTCAGCGGAAGCAAATCCCCTTCATGCCTATACATTATCGAGTACTTTCAGAGTTACTCTAACCGCTACTAATGAGGCAGGCAGCGATACAATGTCACAATCCATAAATGTATACGATTTTATGGATGACTTCTCAATGGGCGATTCAAAATGGGACTTCGATTATTGTGATCATTCAGTAACCGGTGGAGTACTTACAATGATCTCGACCGGAACAACTGCCCAATCTCTTGCAGAAACTGAAGAATTTAATTCTGCTATTCAAACTCCCTGGACCTTATTAGGCAATATTGCTATTATTGACAACACATCACAAAAAACTGATAACGGAATATCAGTTAAGTTAGATGATTACGGCAATTTTGCCATCGATTATATGTGGCTATCAATCCGCCTAAATGATGATGATCGGAACTGGATCTGGCTCTGGTGGATATCTGATCTGGCCAATTTATGGTTGCCATGGGATGATAATTGCTATGGAACTTCATCGGCTATACATACCAATGGGCAAATGAACACACTTGAAATGGCAGCAGGAACTGATAATAGCTTTACACTTAAAGCAAACGGGACCACTCTGTCATCCAACAATCATGCTGTCAATGATTTCGAAGAAATGGCTAGTATAAGTGTTAGTACCGGAATAGAGTTCATAAAAATTCGTGGGGGAAATGATACGGAAACCGATTGGGATAATATATTCCTGAAAAGTGGATCAACATCAGGTGGATCGCATATTAAATCTACTCAATCAGTCCGCCCAACATCCATTACCGACGAATATATTGATGGATTAGTGCAGCGAATTGAACAGGGAGAAGACGTTACATTGAAGAGTTTGTTACTGCAAAAACTAAATAAATAACGATTATAAGATTAAAGGAAATTGAAAATTATTTCAATTTCCTTTTTTCATATTCCCATTTTCTTTAAACGGAAAAATTCATGCGAAAATAAGGTTAGGCATTACCTCCTGATGGATTCGAGAATTGCAGTAGCTTCTTTCAAATCTTCCTCATATACTTTAATGTCGATGGAAAGATTGGTGGGCATCATGGTAAACATAGGCTTTGAAATGTTCGAATATTCATTATTGACAAAGTATTGTATTCCGGCCTCATCGAGCATATTTTTCAGCAAATTATAGCTAACATCGATAATACTATCATAAACCGCCAGTGTAACCAGCTTATTCCTACTCTCTTCTCTCATTATTCACAACTTACAATATTAACATATAATTAAAATTAAATCCAATGGAATTACCTGATCATTCCAAAGGTTTTATTTTTTCTAGTCATTTTGAGAAAATACCTGAGTCTTTTATTTAATTCCTCAGGACGCTCGCGTGCACCTTCGATGTAACCAATTCGAACACGTTTATAGTGATCAGGAAATTTATTGAAATTTTTCCATACCTCAGGATCAACCTTTAGTTCTTTCAGTATATCTGCCGGAATTTTAAAATCGGAGAAAACGGAATTGTGATCTACTGAGTCTAAATCTCCATCCAGGTGATGCTTGATGCTTTCCAGTCCGGCGGGGGTCATCTTTCGCCCTTTTATAAGCTGGCGTATACGTTCCTTATTCATTTCAGACAACTTACTGTTTTTCCTGCGCGGACTGAAACGCTGTACATAGCGATCTTCGTCAAGTGTTTTGTAGGTACTGTCGATCCAGCCAAAACAAAGCGCTTCTTCCACAGCATCGTTATAAGGAATGCGGGGACTGCCACTTTTCTTTTTATAATATATCAGCCAAATTTCACCAGCAGATTTATGATTCTCGGCGAGCCAGGCTCTCCATTCTTCCCGGTCGACAATATATAAAGTCTCAGTGATTTCCATTCCTTGCTACCAAGAGGGATAAATTTAATTTTCCGGCATGTTATTCAGGGATTAATGCTATATGAAGTATTTTTATTTTATACTCATGAATCGTTTCAGATCATTCTGATTATCTGCTGTTAAAACACCGGATCTGGACTTAAGGTATAATTGAGACCCGCCAATCTTTTCATGCAAGTGAGTTTCCATTTTCCGGAACATGCTTCCCGTAGCCAGTTTATAGGTGGTGAACAGACCTATTTTCTTGTTTTTTAATTCCGGTAACGACCTGGCAAAATGTTTCCATACTCTATCTGGATGCTGGGCGAAGAAATACAATCCGCTGGTCCAGCAGCCCAGTAATACATAATCGGCCGATTTTAGATAATC
>CAZMVE010000080.1:0-3268 GCA_964569585.1 uncultured Bacteroidales bacterium
GTATCATTTTCAGAGTTGAATGATTCAAGTTGACGCAATGTCTCAAGCGTTTCAAGTGCTTCTTCTTCACTGAGTTTTTCCAGCGCATAGCCGGTATGCACAAGAACATAATCACCTGTTTTAATATTCTCCATTAGCTGTATGCCAATCCTTATGCTGGCCCCGTTAATGTTGGCCTGCGCAAATTCACCCTCAATTTTTTCAATCCTTGCCGGAATACCTAAACACATATCATTTCATTTTTTAATGAGCCGCTACTGCCAGTTGCCCGAGTGCAATACCACCATCGTTACAAGGGATCTCCCGGGGATAATATACTTCGAAATCCTTCTGGCGTAGCAAATGTAGTAATTTTTCGGTGAGATACCGGTTTTGAAACGTTCCTCCTGAGATAACAACCTTTCTGATTCCGGTTTGTTCGAAAGCCATTTGAATTTGCCTGATAGCAGCGATGGCTATCGTATTATGAAATTTCGTTGCTATTTCAGGCGTGCTTCGACGATCTTTAATGTCCTGAACAATTTCCCTAATCATACTAGTAAAGGAGACAATATTTCCTGACTGGAATGAATAGCTGTCATTGAATTTATTATTGAGTTCGTTCTCAAGTCTCATAGGGGCTTCAGCGTGATAGTTGCTATCGATACAAAGGGTAAGTAAGGCAGCTACAGCATCGAATAGCCGGCCGGTACTGCAACAGAGAGGACTGTTGATACCTTTGTCAATAGCAGTGATGAGTTTATTTGCCTTATTCAGATCGATTTTCTTCAGAAAGGGGATATCAATTGATTGCCACTCGCCTCCGTAAACATGCCAGAGGTAAGCCAAAGCACTGCGCCAGGGCTCCCGGGTTGCACTATCACCTCCGGGTAAAGGCACATATTCAAAATGACTTAATCGTTGAAATGATTGGAAACCGGCAATCATAAGTTCACTACCCCAGATATTTCCATCGGTACCTATACCTGTACCATCATAGCTGATGCCTATTACTTGTTCATCTAAACCAAATTCTGCCATAACCGAAGCAATATGCGCATGATGATGCTGAACTTCCGTAAGGGGTATTTTCAACTCCCGGGCATATTGTGTTGATAGATAATCGGGGTGCATATCGCATGCTACCAGCCTGGATTTGAACCTGTACATCCGGCTGAATTCCTGTATGTTCTCCAGGTAAAATTCATACGTATCGGCGTTTTTCAGATCACCGATATGCTGACTTAAAATCCCCTGTTTTTCTTTCCCTATACAAAAACAATTAGATAGTTCTGCACCGGCTGCCAGCATACCATCTGCGTTGAAGTTCAGGTCGACCGGATCGGGGGTATACCCTCTGGCACGACGCATTACGCATAGCGAATCATCGATCACTTTCACAACCGAATCGTCGGCACGGCGGGCTATTTTGCGGTTATTCAACAGGATTCCGCCGGAGATTTCTTTAAAAGTATGTCGCGCCATTTCTTCGGTATAGAGGATGGGTACCTCCGATTCGTTTCCGCTGGTAAGGACAAGAGCATCGGTCTGGACTTTATCGAATAGCAGATAATGCAAGGGAAGGTAAGGCAGGAAAGCACCGACAGAATTCAATCCGGCAGTTATACCCGGATCAAGATTATTTTCATGCAATCCTTCAAGAATTACAATGGGTCGGCGCCATGATTGTATCACGTCGGTTTCGAACGGAGTTATACCGGCGTATTTCTTCAGCTTTTCCAACGAGCGGAACATTACAGCAAAAGGTTTTTTTTCCCTTTGCTTAAATTGGCGCAAATCGTTAATGGCATCAGAATTAAGAGCATCGCAAGCCAGGTTATATCCCCCCAGTCCTTTTAAGGCGACAATTTTTCCTTTGTTAATATGATTACCTACTTCACGTATGATAGAAGAAAAGTCATCCAGTATTTTATCGTCGTACAAATAGGTATAACGGGGACCACATGAAGGGCAGGAGATGGGTTGGGCATGAAACCTGCGATCGAGAGGATTGGCATATTCCCTGCTGCACATATCACACATCTGGAACTCATACATCGTAGTATGTTGCCTGTCGTATGGAAAATCGTTGATTAGCGTAAACCTCGGTCCGCAATTGGTACAATTAATAAAGGGGTAACCATTCCGCCTGTCATTTCCATAAAGTTCCCGCAGACAATCGGGACAGATGGCAATATCCGGACAAATTTCAGTTATTGCCGACTCGATGGTACGGCTGGGTAATATGCCGAAAGAATCTGAATTTTTATTTTCAACAACCTCTTTTTCAATGCTTTTAATAACAGCTCCAATCGGGGCTTCAGTTGACAACAAATTTGAAAATTTTGTACACTTCGATTCGGTACCCTCAATATGAATAATGACTCCATCGGGTTGATTATATACATAACCCGCCAACTTCAACTGATGTGCAATACGATATATAAAAGGACGAAAACCTACACCCTGAACCCGGCCTTTTATTTTAAAATGTTGTGCTATATTACCAGAATTATTCATTGATTGTGATACGAATTTGTTATTCTCTATATTCGGTGTATATTAGTTCTATAAATACAACGTTTAATATAGGTATTCTTGTTCGATAATTTCATTTCATTCCTATGAATCTTCCTCCACGAACTGTAGAACGGCTTAGTAAGTATCGTCGTCTGCTTGAGAAATTACAGGAGTCAGAGGAAAGCTATATTTTCTCGCATCAGTTGGCACGAATGTTAAATCTTACACCGGTACAAGTGCGTCGCGATCTGATGCTGATCGGCTTTTCAGGGAATCACAGGAAAGGATACAATATCAACGAGCTACTGGCACTAATAGGTAAGACCATTGACAGGGAAGAGGGACATAATATTGCTATTGTTGGTATGGGTAACCTGGGTCGGGCGGTTACACGATTTATCCGTAAAAATAAAAACCGGATGAACATCGTGGCGTCATTCGATATTGACCAGTCGAAAATTAATGATTCCCTGGGAGGAGTACCTTGTTATAATATTTCAAAGATTGATTATTTCATTAAAAAACTGGAGATTGATATCATTGTTCTGACAGCGTCGTCCGAATCGGCACAGCAGGTTGTTGATGAAGTTATCGCTTCAGGTGTTAAAGGTATATTAAACTTCACATCTGCGCATCTGGTTGTACCCAAGTCTATTTACCTGAAAGATTATAACATTATCACTTCGCTGGAAGAAATCGGATTTTTTATAAAAAATCCCTGATACAAATTTTCTCTAAAGAAGGCTATTCAATTTCGTATATTCAAAAT
>CAZMVE010000080.1:3368-7721 GCA_964569585.1 uncultured Bacteroidales bacterium
ATTGTTTCAATGCATCCACCCTGATCAACTGCAACATCGACAATAACTGAACCGTTCTTCATCAATTTCAAATGTTCTTTTTTTACCAGTACCGGTGCCTTGGCACCCGGAAGAAGAACCGCACCAATTAACACATCGCTTTCACGCAGCACTTTTTCAATGTTGGCATCTGTGCTATACAGGGTAGTAATACGTGAACCAAAAATATCGTCGAGATAAGCAAGGCGAGTTGCACTTTCATCCAGTATCGTAACATCGGCTCCCATTCCTGAAGCTATCTTGCAGGCATTTGTACCCACAATTCCTCCTCCGAGTATACCTACTTTTCCACGTGCAACACCTGGTACGCCACCCAATAGGACTCCCCGTCCACCAAATGTTTTTTCAAGGTATTTGGCGCCTTGTTGAACAGCCAGCCGACCTGCTATTTCACTCATGGGTTTAAGACAGGGTAAGTGACCCTCAGAATTTTCAATTGTTTCGTAAGCAACAGCTTTAATATGTTGTCGCATCAGTTCTTCAGTAAGACCCTTATTTGCTGCTAAGTGTAAATAGGTATACAGAATCTGATCCTTTTTAAACAGACTATATTCTTCCGGAAGGGGTTCTTTAACCTTAATTATCATCGCGCTGACGGCGAAAACTTCCTCGCGATTATTGCAAATTAATGCTCCGGCATTTTTATAGAGTAGATCATCGAAGCCAGCAGCCTGTCCGGCATTTGTTTCGATAAATACCTGATGACCACGGATAATATATGCCTTAACGTCGGAAGGGGTAAGACCTACGCGGTATTCATGCCTTTTAATTTCTTTAACACAACCTACTTTCATCTTTTTTTTCTGAAAATTAGAAGATCAATTCATTTCAGTCTATGATAATAATCACATAAAATAATAATTCAATTTTGAAACCTTCATTTTAATTTGATGTATAGAATAAAGTTTAATTAATTTCGTAAATTCATTTACTTAATAAAGACCATTCCCTGAATATACTTGTAATTGTTTTACATTTAATCTACTTGTGAAATTAATAAAATCATATGACGGTTAATAATGTTGTAGATTTATTTGTTTTAATTAAGAAAGGAAATTAGCTTAAGGTTCTTATATATTTTAATTTTATCAATTTATAATAAGTCTAAATTTTTTACTTGATTTGCACGAGAAAATATTAGTATCTATCTTTATTTGTGAAAAAATTAACAGATAGCGCATTTTATCTCAAGTATTTATTTATAAATCAGTAATTTACCTTCTTATATATGAGGAGTTTTACGGAGAATATTATAGAGAAATACCATCATGACAAAACCCGTTTGATGGATATTTTAATTGGAATTCAATCGGAATTCGGATTTATTCCTGGAGAATCTATTTCATCAATTGCTAAAGAGATGAAAATGTCTGAAGTAGATGTGGAGCAGACTATTTCTTTTTACCACTTTTTCTCCCTGAAGCCAACCGGAAAATTTTCCATTTTTCTTAACAACAGTGTAGTTGCTAACATGATGGGAAGATCCGATGTTGCCAAAGCCTTTGAAAAGGAAACCGGAATTAAATTTGGTCAGGTTACTGACGATGGACTTATTGGGCTTTCTGATACTGCCTGTATTGGCATGAACGATCAGGAACCTGCTGCCATAATTAATAACAAAATTTTTACAAGACTTACCACTTTCCGGGTCAAGGAGATAATTAAGGATATAAAAGCCGGGAAGAAAATTGAAGAAATGTATAGCGCCAGTTTGGGTGATGGTGCAAATCGTGATGACTCGGTGAAGTCAATTGTATTAAATAACATTCGAAAAATTGGACCCATACTCGATCCAGGCTATAAAGTGGGCGAGGTTATAAAGAAAATCATTACAATGAAACCCGGCGATGTAATAAACGAAATAAAGCATTCCGGCATGAGAGGTCGCGGTGGGGCCGGATTTCCGACAGGTTTGAAATGGGAGTTTTGCCGCAATGCGCCCGGTGATAAAAGATACATTTTTTGTAATGCAGATGAAGGCGAACCAGGCACTTTTAAGGACAGGGTAATTCTTACTGAACTACCCGGACTTTTAATTGAAGGAATGGTTGTTGCTGCATATGCTGTTGGAGCTTCCGAAGGAATACTGTACATCAGATATGAATACAAGTACCTCGAATCGTACCTGGAAAAGATACTTGGAGAAGCCCGGAAAAGGAATTATTTAGGTAAAAATATAATGGGTAAAAATGGATTCGATTTTGATATTCGTATTCAATTTGGCGCAGGTGCTTATGTATGCGGAGAAGAATCCGCACTTATCGAATCGGCCGAAGGTAAACGGGGTGAACCTCGTGACAGGCCTCCATTTCCTGTTGAAAAGGGTTACCTGGATATGCCAACCGTAGTTAACAATGTTGAAACATTGTGTGCGGCTGTTAAAGTAGTACTTAATGGAGGTGAATGGTACAAGAGTTTTGGCACAGCCGAATCGACAGGCACAAAACTGTTAAGTATTTCCGGCGATTGCAGGTATCCGGGTGTATATGAGATTGCCTGGGGATTCTCAGTTCACGATATTCTGGAAATGGTAGGTACAACAGACGAAACACTTGCAGTTCAGGTCGGAGGTCCGTCCGGTTCTTTAATTGGATCGGATGAGTTTAACCGTACACTTGGTTATGAAGATCTTGCCACGGGTGGTTCCCTGATAATTTTCGGAGAACACCGCAATTTGCTTACAGAAGTGGTGATGAATTTCATGGACTTCTTTATTGAAGAATCTTGCGGAAGTTGTTCTACATGCAGGATCATTCCAACGGTATTGAAAAAGAAACTGGAAAAGATACTTAACGGCCGTGGTATTGCACAGGATATCACCGACATTGAAGAATGGGCCAAATACCTGAAGGCCAGTCGATGCGGACTTGGCCAGACAGCTGCTAATCCCTTGCTTTCTTCTATTAAAAATTTCCGGTATCTCTACGAATCGAAATTGCAAACCCGGAAAGAGTATGATACTGGTTTTGACTTGTCGAGCGCTGTTAAAGAGGCCTGTGAAGCTACAGGCAGGGTTCCCAACATTTAAAAAATTAATTTATGAGTGAGTTAGTTAAAATATCCATTGATAGTAAGGAATGTAAGGCCAAAAAGGGTCAATACATTATCGATGCTGCTAAGGATAACGGCATATTTATTCCAAGTCTTTGTAATTATGCTGGGATCAAACCAAGGGGCAGTTGCCGGATCTGTACAGTTAAAGTTAATGGACGGCTTATGACAGCCTGTACAACCCCGGTATCGGAAAATATGGAAATAGAAAACAATATTCCGGAATTGGAGAACCTGAGGAAAGCCATTGTAGAGCTTTTATTTATAGAAGGTAATCATTTTTGTCCTTCATGCGAGAAAAGTGGAAGCTGCGAACTGCAGGCACTGGCCTATCGCTTTAATATGATGGTACCCCGATTTCCCTATTCATTCCCTCAACGCGAGATTGATGCTACAAATCCCAAACTTATCAAAGACCAGAATCGGTGTATTCTTTGTAAGCGCTGTATCAGGGCCATTCTGGACGACGAAGGAAGATCAATTTTTGCCTATAAACGAAGGAGTAACCGAGTAGAAATTAGTATTGATCCTAAAATCGGTAAAAACATAAGTGATGAGACAGCATTAAAAGCGATGGATGTTTGTCCTGTGGGAGCTCTTCTTATACGTGAAAAAGGATTTGATATTCCTATTGGAGAGCGTAAATATGATAAAAAGCCCATTGGGAGTGATATTGAAAAATAGTGATAATTATACGATAAAACTGGACAGTAATGAGTAAATCAATAGTTGCGACTACTTCACTGGCAGGTTGTTTTGGCTGCCATATGTCAATTCTTGATATCGATGAACGAATTCTTGATTTAATTGATCTGGTAGAATTCAATAAATCTCCGATTAATGATATTAAAAAGTTCACAAAAAAATGTGATATAGGACTTATTGAGGGCGGATGTTGCAATAGTGAAAATGTACATGTACTAAAGGATTTTCGGGAGAATTGCAAAATACTTGTTTCTGTGGGTGAATGTGCCATAATGGGGGGACTTCCTGCGCTTCGTAACGGTATTCCCATTAAAGAATGCCTGGATGAAGCCTATTTAAACGGGCCAAGTGTAACGAGCAATGCGGAAAAAATTATACCCAACGATCCTGAACTTCCGATATTACTTGATAGAGTATATCCCTGCCATGAGGTAGTGAAAATAGATTACCATTTACCAGGTTGTCCTCCCAGAGCCGATCTGATTTGGGAGGCACTAGTTGCATTAATAACAGGGAATGAAATGAAGCTCCCTTATGAAGTTGTTAAATTCGATTAAA
>CAZMVE010000080.1:7821-14260 GCA_964569585.1 uncultured Bacteroidales bacterium
CCCTACCTTAAAGAATTAGGTAAATCGTCGGGATGGTATTCTGTGGGTCCGCTTGCCAGATTAAATAATGCTGATTTTATTGATACACCGCTAGCCCAGAAAGAATTCGAAAAGTTTAAATCGTACTCGAAGGGTAAAATGAGTCATAAACCCATGCATGCACATTGGGCCCGATTGATAGAAATTCTTCACTCAGCTGAAAAAATGAAAGAACTACTCAATGATAAGGACTTACTCCAGGGAGAGCTTGTAGTGAAAGGAAACAAGCTGAGGGAGGGTGTTGGACTGCTTGAAGCTCCGCGCGGCACTCTGTTTCATCATTATAAGATAAACGACCTGGATCAGATAGAAATGTGCAACCTGATTGTATCGACTACCAATAATAATCAACCGATGAATGAAGCGGTTAATCAGGTTGCCGTAAAAATGATGACTGGCAAAGAAGAAATAACCGAAGCCATGATGAATGCTGTAGAGGTTGCCATCAGAGCTTACGATCCCTGTTTGAGCTGTGCAACACATGCTTTGGGGCAGATGCCGTTGGAGATAGCATTATATAAGGGAACCGACTTAATTGATAAAAGACAAAATCGATAACAGAACTCATAAACAGCCCAAGATACTTATTTATGGTTATGGCAATCCTGGCCGTCAGGATGATGCTTTAGGGGTTTTATTAAGTGAGAAGATTGAAGTTTGGGTAAAAGAAAATGATTACCCGTTTATTACTGTCGATCAAAATTATCAGCTAAATATAGAGGATGCCGAATATATCTCAAATTATGATTTAGTGATATTTCTGGATGCCTCTGTTGAAGAGATCGAGTCCGTACTGATAGAACCTGTTCATCCGAATCTTAAAACCGATTTCAGTATGCATTCGGTTACTCCTGCATTTGTTCTTGGACTAACCCATCAAATTTTTAATCAGTCACCTGAGACGTTTCAGCTTCATATCAAAGGATATAAGTATAATTTTATGGAATCTCTGACTGAGGGTGCAATAACGAATCTTGAAACAGCGTTTGCAGAACTAATTTCTTTTTTAAAAAAATATTTAATCTCTGAGAAGAAGTGAAAAAGATTATGCTACAGTAAAAAGATAATTATTCCACCGGTTTATACATATAATAACATGTATTAATTAACTTAGTAATAAGTGCAACATATTAATTTATAATCCGTTAATAACATTGTCAATTTCTTTCTTGATGATCTAAATGATACTTAGTATATTGCATTAGGAAAAGGTGAATTATAAGTGTATTTTAAACATGTGCCATTATGAGTATTAAAAATTGGGAAAGGAAGACTATTCTAGTCGTTGAGGACGATGAGATAAGCCTTGAATTTCTTAAAGAATTGTTCGAACCATACAAAATCAAGATTATTGCAGTTTTGAACGGAAAGGAAGCGATTGAAGTATGTAAGACTAATTCTGAGATAAACTTGGTTCTTATGGACGTTCAGCTACCGGTTCTAAATGGCAGGGACGCCATGAAGGAGATTAAAAAAAATCGACCCAATCTGCCTGTAATTGCTCAAACAGCTTTTGCTATGTCAGGCGATCGTGAAAAATATTTGGACGAAGGCTTTGATAGCTATATTTCAAAACCTATTAATTTACAGGAACTACTATCGATTATTGAAAAATATTTTGAGCGATCCGAAGAAAGTAAATAGCCAACACCTGTGCATAACTCTTCATTGCATTTAAAGGAAAAACTATTAGTTTTAGTCTGTATTTTTATCCTAAAGAATTTATTTATGTTACATAAGCTACTTATTCTGGGACTAGTTTTCCTATCAATTTGTCTGATAGGCTGTAAAATGAATAGTGAAAAGAAACAACTCATTGATTTTGATAGTATTAGTATAGACGATCAGCAAATACCTATTAACCCCTTAGATACAACCGGTGACGGATTGCCTATATTTTATAATATGTACTTGTCAGTCGAGTTATCGTCACTTTTTGAAACTGCAGGAGCTGTCTTTACTTCCGAACTGATGAACAATGTCGATAAAACATCAGAATATATTACAAGTTCGCAGCAGGCTGTTAATTTAGGTGTATATGCTGTTGATCTTAGTTATGCGAGAGTATTTGATCAGGTTGAAATGGCAGGAAGATACTTTAATGCCATGAAGCAACTTGCCCAGGAACTGGGTATTCCAAGTGATTATTTTGAAAATACTGTGAAGCGTTTTGAACGGAATTTTACTGATAAAGACTCGTTGATCTATCTGGCTAACGAAGTTTATGTTACAACCGATGAATATCTTAAGGAGAATGAGCGATATACTACTGCAGCCTTAATTATTTTAGGAGGATGGGTAGAAGCAATACATATAGCTTCTGATGTTGCAATTGAGAGCAGGGATGCAAATATTATTGAACGGCTTATAGACCAGAAATATTCGTTGAACAATTTGTTAATGATGCTCTCGGAGCATAAGAAAAATGAAGTGGTTGCAGAATATATAAATCGCCTGGATTTAATTGGTAAAGAATTTGAGAAAATTGATGTTATTTTCGATGTTGATTTTAATCCTTCCAAAGAAAGTGGTAAACAATTGATCGATAAAGCAGTAGGGCAAATTAGAGTATTTGAGAAAAGCGTTTCGGAATTTCGAAATGAGCTTATTAACTAATCTTAAATACTTTCCGGCATTATAATAATTACGAGCTTTTATATGTTGTCCTAGCAATAAATTGGAGACTTTTCCATCACCTTCCCAAATATCACAAATTATAAAAAAATCTGTTTTTTGCCATGAAAAGCCTCTTTCCTGGTAGATAGATAGAGAATTCCTATTTCATATGCAATTCTTATGTCCGAGATTACAAAGTTTAAAATAATATAATTAGTATATTTCGATTTTTAATTAAGTTTAATTAACTTAATATTTAGTCTATATAAATGGAGAAAGTCATATTTGAACAGAAACATTGATGGATAGGGACCTGCTTTTCATTCAAACCATATTATCGGATGAGATGATCTCTCAGGGTTTCCCATTGGTATATAAGGGTGCACTTAGCCATCAAACAATGAAATTCTTCACGAAGATGGCCGAAGAGAAGATATCTCTCAGGTGTAAAGATACTCACATTCAACGTAAAGTGTTCCATGTAATGGTTGAGATGCTGCAAAATGTTACCCGACATTCTGCTTATCTTGATGAAGAGGGAACCGGAAATGGTATTTTTGTAATTGGAGAACGAAAGGATTACTACTATATTATTACAGGAAATATTGTGAAATCATCAATTGTTCGTGAACTTGAAGACGTTATTGAAATGTTGAATCAGCTGGATAAAAATGCTTTAACCGAGTTACATAAACAACAGATGCAATCAGGTGAGCTTAGTTTAAAAGGAGGTGCTGGTCTGGGTCTTATCGATATAATAAGAAAAACCGGAGAAAAATTTGCCTATCAGTTTCTCCGTCTCGACGAAAACTATCATTTTTTCGTACTTAAGGCCACAATTAGTACTAAATCATCCAAATAAAATTTCTTCAATTTTTTTTTTTTATAAGATTATTATAAATTTTTAATATTATTCGTAGTTTTACGAACTACAAACATAATATCATTCAATTATGGCTTATACAATAAGTGCTGATTATAAAGAGGACGAAATTCAACTGGCGCGTTTTGCTAAAGCAATGGGACATCCTGCGAGAATTGCCATACTGAAATACCTCTCCTCAATAAACGCTTGTTATTTCAGTGATATTAATAAGGAATTGCCTATTGCAAAAGCAACCGTTTCACAACATCTTGCTGAATTGAAGCATGCCGGACTGATAAGAGGCAGCATAGAACCTCCTAAAGTAAACTATTGCATCGATAATGTCAATTGGGAGAAAGCAAAGACAATGTTTAATTCATTATTTAATAATTCTATAGTAAAAACTGAAGTTAAGTGCTGTTAGAATAATTGTAGAAATCACACAGACTACTCATGAAAATATTAATTCTATGTACAGGGAATAGCTGCCGTAGTCAAATGGCACAAGGCTTTTTGCAGTCCTTCGATCGGGATCTTACAATTTGTTCGGCAGGTACAAATGCCAGCGGGAAAGTGAATCCACTGGCCATTAAAGTGATGCAGGAATCGGACATTGATATAAGTAAGCATACCTCTGATCCGGTGGAACAATATCTGAATGAGGAATGGGATTATGTGATTACCGTCTGCGACGACGCAAAAGAATTATGCCCTGTCTTTTCAGGGAACGTAAAGCATTGGCTCCATATAGGATTCGAAGATCCTTTCCTTCTCAATGGTTCCGATGAGTATGTGATAAGTGAATTTCGCCGGATTCGTGATGAGATTAAAGCGGCTTTCTGGCAATTCTATCTGAATAATATTAACTGAAGTGAGTCATACAATTAATCCCTTCGTACTGGTGCCATTGGTATCGAGCATACCAAATGTTTCAACAAGTTGGAAAATTGCTGATTACCTGGGCGCTTTTAAAGTTCGCTGGGGAATCAGGCGAAATTCCTACAAAGTTAATCCCGGTATATATAAAGCAGGTAGACCCGATAAAAATTCCGATGTATTCGTTACAGCCAACTATAAGCTTTCATTTGACATTCTCAGGAAGAATCTTGACGGTTTAAATGCCTGGGTACTGGTTCTCGATACAAAGGGTATAAACGTATGGTGTGCCGCCAGTAAAGGCACATTTGGAAATAATGAACTGATTCGTCGGATAAAACTTACCTCACTACATGAAATAGTAGCGCACCGACGTATTATTATACCCCAACTGGGTGCTGTTGGGATAGCTGCCTATATCATTAAAAAGCAAACCGGATTCAGAGTTATTTACGGACCGGTAAGGGCTTTGGATATCCGGGAATTTGTGTCACAAGACTATAGAGCCACTCAGCAAATGCGGACTGTACAGTTTAAAATGTATGACAGATTAAAGCTGATTCCTGTAGAATTGATTGTCAATAAGTTTTATTTACTTGGGGCCCTGGCAGTAGCTCTGCTAATTTCTGGTTTTACCGGCAAGAATTATCTGATCAGCCAGATATTTCAGCAGCTACTGAATTCAATAATTTATGTGGCAGCGGCCTATTTTTCTGGTATTTTTCTTGCACCTATACTATTGCCTTATCTACCGGCACGAAGTTTCGCAATTAAAGGTTTTTATACAGGCGCTGTTACATTCCTGATAATCTATTTTTTGAATGGTTTTACAGGCAACCTGTTTGAAATGTTTTCATGGTTTCTTATGATTTCTGCGAGCTCATCATTTCTAAGCCTGAATTTTACGGGAGCATCAACCTATACATCACTTTCGGGAGTGAAGAAGGAAATGAAAATAGCTATTCCTGCACAAATCGCTTCCATTTCGGTCGGAATCGTATTATTTATTATCGGAAGATTATTTGATATAAAGCTGTGAATACAATGATCTACCTGAGAAATGTAGTTACTCTGGAACTGGATACGGCAAAATGTAGCGGATGTGCAATGTGTACATTGGTTTGTCCGCATGAAGTTTTTAAACTTAAAAATAAAAAGGCTGTAATCACCAATCGGGATGGGTGCATGGAATGTGGTGCATGTGCCAAAAATTGTCCTGATGGGGCAATCAATGTAACTTCCGGTGTAGGTTGTGCAGCAGGCATTTTAAACGGTATAGTAAGAAATACAGAACCCACTTGCGGTTATGCTGAAAGTGACTCGGGTTGTTGTTAATATGTTGATGTAATGAAGAAATTAACATTTATTGACCGGTATCTGACCTTATGGATCTTCCTGACAATGTTCCTGGCAATAATTATTGGTTATTTCTTTCCGGGTATTGCCGGCTTTTGGCATCGCTTTCAGAGGGGAACAACCAATATCCCAATAGCCATTGGATTAATTGTAATGATGTATCCACCTCTGGCTAAAGTGCGCTACGAGGAGTTAGGCGATGTATTTCGAAATGGCAGGATATTGACATTATCATTGATCCAGAATTGGATCATCGGTCCGATTCTCATGTTTATACTTGCCATCCTTTTTCTGCATGATTATCCTGAATATATGGCCGGACTTATTTTAATAGGACTGGCCCGTTGTATAGCTATGGTTATTGTCTGGAACGAACTTGCAGGTGGAAATACGGAATACGCTGCGGGACTGGTAGCATTTAATTCAATTTTTCAAGTCTTGTTCTTTTCTTTGTATGCCTATATTTTTTTAACAGTCTTGCCTCAGTGGTTTGGGATTCAGTCTTTCAAGGTTGATATAACAATAAAGCAGATTGCTGAAAGTGTGTTTATATACCTGGGTATTCCTTTTATCGCTGGTTTTCTGACACGGGTTATACTCATCAAGCTTAAGAATAAGGAATGGTATCACAATTCATTTATTCCCCATATTAATCCACTGACTTTAATTGCCTTACTATTTACAATA
>CAZMVE010000081.1:0-14197 GCA_964569585.1 uncultured Bacteroidales bacterium
TAAATTATATATTGTAAAGAAGTCGATAATCTTTCGCAGTCCCTCATAAATGAGAAATAAATAAAAGAAAATAGCCATAAAGAATAGGACTAGCAAATTGAACCAGTAAGTATTAATATTGAGCCTTAAAAACTTTTTATCGGAAGCAAAAAAGTGTGCTCTTCCAAGGTTATGATCCGGAGCTTTATAAATTGGCTCATCCTCACGTATCAATGAGTTTCCGCTCTCTTCAATTTTAGTAGATTCTCTTTTACTTAACAGTATTTCTTCGAGACTGGTATTATAATATTTCTGTCGGAATGCGACCATTTCTTCATTCCCACCGAGTTTATTTCGAAGCTCCATCAATTGTTTGTCCTTTTCTTCGATAGCATTATCGAGAATACGACTGTATATTCTTTTAGTCTGATCAATAAATCTCCTGGTTCTATTTGCAGTTGATACGCTAAAATCAGTTGTATTGAGTTGTTTTACGAATGCTACATCGGCACCTTTAAGTTGCTCTCCAAGTTTAATGATTTCTGTTCTTAATAATTCCAGATCATTGACTGTTTTTAGCAAATCTTTATTTAGCTTGATATTCCGTTCTATAGTACTCAATTTAAGTGAAAGCTCAGGTATAAGATAATTTATTTTATAAGCAGCATCGCTCGATATCCGGTCTGTTTCAAAAAAATGCACCTGATAGGTATTTTTCCTGAACTGGTTTACTGAAAGGGCCTCATAGGCCCATCTCGATGGCATGATATCTCCCACAACCGGAACATATTTTGGATTTGTAAGTCGGGAATTCAGTTTTTCAAACCGAATCATTGCACCACCCAAAATAATCTGTGGTACGAGAAGCAAGGGTATTAATATATAGATAGCAACAACCGATTTCAGAGAAGCTGATATATTGAGTCCAATAAGATTGGACAGCACAGCAATCATGAACAGCATCAGCCAATAATAAAAATACATACCTTTAATCTGAAGAATTGAGTTACCTACCCAAACATAGATAGCCATTTGTATGGCAGATAGTACTATCAGGAATACTATTTTTGAGTTATAATAACTCAGTCGGCTAAGATTCAGAAAAGACTCACGGTGTAAGATTTTTCTGTCGCGAATAATCTCTTCCGCACTGACCATCAAGCCAAGAAAAATAGCAACAATAACACTCATAAAGATGTAAACCGGAAGGTTCACATTTTTACTAAAAATATAGACTCCCGGCGAATTGGATGTTCCAGAGTTATACTTTGTAAACCATCCGAGAATGAAAGCCAGTAGTGGTGCTTCAAGCAGATTAATTGTCAGATATTGTTTATCACTAAGTTTAGTTAAGAGATTCCGGATACTGAAAATTTTAAACTGCTTTGCTTTGCCCGGTATTGAAAAGTCATTTTTAGGAAGATCCGATTTTATTTCAGCTCCAAGATTAATTGAAGGCTCGTGTTTCTTCTGGTAACTGGTATACCACTCATCAGGCATCACTTGCCGGTTGTTTATAAACTCCCCATATTCATTCACCTGCTTCGATTCAATTATTTGCAAAACCTGCTCAGGATTAACGTTTCCACATGTAGGACATTCGCTGTCCTCGGCATTGATCAATTGGTTTTCTGTTTTAAAATATACAAGCGCATCCAGCGGATTGCCATGAAATACTATTCTTCCACCCTTATCCATAACAAGAAGCCGATCGAATCGCTTATATATATTTGAAGAAGGCTGATGAATATTTACAAAAACCAGTTTCCCTTTATGACTTTGCTCTTTTAATAAATCGATTACTACATCCGAATCGGAGGATGACAGACCTGAGGTGGGCTCATCAACAAAAAGCACAAAAGGTTCACGTATCAATTCAAGGGCAATATTTAGACGCTTACGCTGGCCTCCTGAAATAAATTTTTTAAGCGGACTCCCGACTTTTAAATCACGTATCTCGTAAAGATCGAGATCGACCAATACCTTATGCACGCGTTGTTGGATTTCATCTTCATTTAAGTCTTTAAAACAGAGTTTCGCATTAAAATATAAATTCTGATATACTGATAGTTCATCAATCAGTAAGTCATCCTGAGGAATAAAACCAATTATGCCCTTTATATTTTTATTTTCTTTATGAATATTATATCCATTGATCAGAATCCTTCCCCGGCGTGGTTTAAAGTTACCATTTAGCAAATTTAACAGGGTTGATTTCCCAACGCCACTCCCTCCCATAATACCCAGCATCGAACCCGATTCTTCATATAGGGTAAAAGGATAAATTCCATTTAGTGAATTCTTAAATCGGAATTCCACTTTTTCTGCCGCAAAATTGATTTTAAAAGGTGTCTTTGATTTAAGAAATTCTTTAACTACATCGCTATAATAAATAGTGCCAATTAGCGGACTTCGAATAGTCGAGCCTTTATCGAAATAAAAAGTACGATAGGGAATTACTTCTTTACCTTTGTGATATAAACGATCGTCAGCATCGATATTTCTGAAAAGATAAGCTCCTGCCGATTCAATATACAAGAAAATAAGTTTCCCTTTAAAATATTCTCTGAATAAGTGTTTAATGCCCGTATAAAAGGATTCATTTTTATTGTCGATAATCAGAATGCTATTTTTATCAGGCACCTCAAATAGCGAATCGAGAACGAAGGATTTGCAATTTTGAAAAACTTTTTCATCAAATTTAAATGCAAATGCAATGGTTCGTACAAAATCTATATCTTCATCAAGAACGACTTCCTTCAAATTCAGAATTTCAAGAAGTTGCATAAGAACAAGCAATTTCTGCCTCTTATCCAGAACCTTATTGATGTTTTCACAAATAATGATCGATTTAACCGAAAATAAAGACATTTGTTTTTTACCCGTCTTTACTTCCCTCTCCCGTAAACTACTATGATAGAAATCGAACATGATAAGATACGGATTAACCTTGGAAGGACTAACCAGCTGACGAAGATAAGATTCCACGATCGTTCTTGCCGGAGAAAGCTTTTGCTCAGAATGAACCTGAGTAACAATCGCAAATAACCGCATCAGGGCTTTGAGAATCGATTCTGTCATCGACATAAGTAAAACTGACTTTTTTTATTCTTTAATATAACTATAATATTACAAATAATCTGCTTGAATCATTTGGAAACATTAAAAAAAACCTGAAAATAAGTTTAGAATGCATTGAAACGTAAATTTTTATAAATTTACTGCAATCTCATAATGAAATTTTAGGATTAATGAGCAGTTTAACAAAAATACTAATTGTTGATGATGAACCGATAGGTATGCAGTTACTTGAGGCTATTCTAGTGCCTGAAGGATATGATCTTTTTTATGGAAAGGACGGAGAAGAAGCTCTTAGAGTGGCTCTAAATGAATTACCAGATATTATTCTTTTGGATGTTATGATGCCAAAGATGGATGGATTCGAAGTATGTAAAAAGCTTCGTGAAAATGATTCGACAGCACATATTCCCATCTATCTTATTACTGCTCTTGATGATCGCGATTCGCGAATTCGAGGAATCGACGCCGGTGCATACGACTATATTTCAAAACCCTTCGACCGAATTGAAATCCTGGCAAAAATTAAAAATATTACACACCAGATAAAAATCCGGAAAAAGGATTCGCCTGCCAGGGATGAATCCTTGAAAACACCTCAGCATGATAAATTTAATACAGATTTATTATCTGCACTTACACATACAATTCTCGAAAGTGAAACTGATTCAGAGGAATTTCAGGTATATCGTTCCAACAAAAATAGCGAAAGTGTTCATGCCTGTATCAGGAAGAAATCCGAACAAGGACAATATACCCTCCTTATCTCGAACAAACTGGAAGGTAGCAATGCCGTTGTATCAAACTGTATATTTAAGACCATTCTTTGCAATAATATAGAAAGATTTAGCGGACAGCTAAGAAAAATAATTCATCAGAGCTATCAGGACCTGAATAAAATAGTTGAGAAAAATAAAACTAATACTCTGGTTAATGCGGATTTTTCAGTTTTAATTATTTTTCAAAAACATGAGAATAATGAAATAATAGCTTCAGGACTAAATCAACATGTATATGTACTGGAAGGTAACTCATTATTGAATCAAAGCCAGAATCCAGCCTATCATTCATACTATTTACAAAACAATCAGGAACTTAAATATGAGGAAGCAAAAGGAATTATAGCTTTCTCACCATCTGTTTATGATAAAATAAATCAAAAAGAGCTACTTGTTTCACTCAACGAATTGCAAAAACATCCTAACCACATCAACCTTGAGCAACTTGTAAAAGAAAGATTAGGTGCCATTCCTGATCTTTTAGTAATAAAACTTACATTCGAGTCTGCAATTTGAAAAGAAATGTTACCAATGATTATAGCCAGGTAACTGAGCGATATCTTTACTTATCTCTCAGGATAACCTTTTTAGTCATATCTACACTATTAATTCATTCTCACTCATTTTCCCAGAATGTCTATGAACCAAATATAGATTCTATAATTACTGAACATACAAATACCGATACTTCAAATTCCCTGATACAGAAAAACCACTTTATCCTTTTCCCTGATTCGGCTGAGAATGATACAGCTACAAATAATAGTAGACTACATTCTCTTAAAACCAGACTTCTTCATGAGCTTTCACCCGATAAAACTTTGGTTGAAAGTAAGGTTATTTCACGTGAAGAACAATTTTACAATGGATTCAATAGTTACCAGGGAAGAGTGATCAGAAATATTAGTTTTAAAAAATTGGAAATTTTCGGACAAAATGTTGCCGACACTACCGAAGTACCTACAAAATGGCTAGAACGTCTTGGCAATGAACTTCATATAAATACTCAGTTACATGTATTCAGGAACCGCTTGCTTTTCCAAATTGGCGATACTGTTGATCTGTACACGTTATCGGAAAACGAACGTTTATTTCGGGAACTACCCTTTATCGATGATGCAAGAATTATTATCAGTGAAGTCTCTGAGGATTCTGTCGATATTATATTCATTACTAAAGATGTATTACCAATCGGAGGTTCGATTGAATTGTTGGATGTAGATTACGGAAAAGCAAGTATAAGTAATAAAAATGTTTTGGGATTGGGTCACGAAGTGTATTACCACCTTACATGGAATTATGATAGGATCCCCTTTTACGGACATAAGATTCGTTATAAAATCCAGAACATTGGCAATACTTTTTTTTCACTCGAAACTTCTTATGAAAATCAATGGAATATAGAGGCATTCAAGTTCTATTGTAACCGCGATTTTTTTACACAAGATGTACGCTATGCGGGCGGAGTCAGTTTTGAAAAAATAAATTCGATAAAAAACATTATTTCCCCCGATACAATAATGCAGGATATAGAAGTTGACTACAATCATTATGATCTGTGGTTGGGACGAGCCATTTCAATACCTCGGATCTCTTCAAGGAACAAGAGAACCAATATTGCCGGAACCGGTAGAATAACCCGTTATGAATTTTTTAACCGCCCTGAAGTTGAAGAAGGATTATTGTATGATTATCACGAAAGAACCAGCTATCTATTTTCAGTAGGTATCTCCCAGGTAGGATATTTTAAAACCTCACACGTATATGGTTTCGGGCGAACTGAGGATATTCCCTTCGGTAATTCGCTAGCATTTACGACAGGTGTGGAGTATAATGAATATTTTAACCGCCCATATTTTGGAGTCAGGTATGCCTGGGGGAAAGGAATTAGAAAAATCGGTTATCTGTATCACAGAATCGATTATGGCACATTTCTGAACTATGGAATTGAACAGGGATTACTAGTCTATAAATTAAAGTATTTCACTAATCTTCTGAATAACTCCGGGAGGTATTTTTATCGGATATTCGCTGATATGACCTATAAATCGGGGTATAATCGTTTCGAAGATGAATTTATGGAATTTACAAAAAGCGATGGTATACGTGGCTTAAGCAGTGAAGAATTGAGGGGTAATCAGAGGATGAATTTATCGCTTGAGAGTGTATGTTACTCACCTCATGAATTATTGGGCTTCCGATTTGTGTACTTTCTTTTTTTCGATGCAGGTATAATTTCCAATAGAAATTTAGTTCTCATACAGAATCATCTTTATTCGGGATTTGGAGGTGGAATAAGGATTAGAAATGAAAACCTGGCATTCGATACCGTAATTCTCCGTTTTGGATACTATCCGATATTGCCTGAGAATGCCTCACCCGAATACATAGAACTTACATCGATCCGAAATCCAAGGCTGGACAATTTTATTATTCAACGCCCGGAAATTATCAAATACTAGTTAATCAATGAAGCCTGAAAACTAAAGGAATATTATACTTACAACTGATATTTACTAACTATTGTTAATCGAGTCATTAAATGCATTCCGTACGGAATGCTTTTTTTATTTTTGCATTATGCAACAAATCTTCGAATTTGATAAGAGTTCTCTCGAATGCATTAAAAAGTCATTGATTACTTATACCAGAAAATTTGATTTGGCTTTAATTCTCGATAGCAACTCACATTATTTCCCTGCCAGAGATCATTTGTATAACAAATATGATCTGATCGCGGGGTTTACCAATAAATCAAATCCATCTGAGCTAATTACCGGTTTTGATGAACTTCATAAAATTGATCAGTCATTGAATCACTGGTATCTTGGTTACCTAACCTACGATCTGAAAAATCAGATGGAATACTTAAGCTCCAATAATCCCGATTATCATAACTGGCCGCAACTTCTATTTTTCAAACCTTCCATTTTAATTTGTATCAGGAATAATACAATTGAAGTACATTCTGATAATAAGCAAACTGCTCCTCAGTCCGTTTTGGATGAACTTTATTCAACTGAAGAACAATTTCACGCTGTTAAAAACTTTAATCTTAAACCGAGAATCACCAAAGAAGATTATCTATTTCGGACTAAAAATATCATGGACCATATACGGCGGGGAGATATTTATGAACTTAATTTTTGCCAGGAGTTTTATGATTATATTAAAATTGATCCGTATAGCACTTATTTCTCAATCAATACAAATAGCCCTGCCCCATTCTCGGCTTTTTTAAAATTCGGGCATCATTACCTTCTTTCGGCTAGTCCTGAAAGATTTTTGAAAAAAGATAACTCCAAAATCATTTCGCAACCGATTAAAGGCACTGCCCCACGAAGTCCGGATAAAACAAAAGATGATATTCATCGAAGAAATTTACTAACAAGCCCGAAAGAACGTGCCGAAAATATCATGATAACGGATCTGGTACGTAACGATCTCTCAAAAATCGCCTGCAAAAATTCAGTGGTAGTTGATGAATTATGTGGTATTTATTCTTTCCCACAGGTTTATCAGATTATTTCTACCATTCGTGCCAAATTAAAACCGGTTACATTTGCGGAAATAATTAAAGCAACATTCCCTATGGGTTCTATGACCGGAGCTCCGAAAATCAGGGCCATGGAGCTAATCGAAAAATATGAGACTATCAGAAGGGGAATATATTCGGGTGCTGTAGGCTACCTGGCTCCTGGTATGGACTTTGATTTCAATGTTGTAATACGCAGCCTTCAATATAATGCTCAAACTCCCTATTTATCCTATATGGCCGGAAGCGCCTTTACCGCATTATCTGATACTGAAAAAGAGTATGAGGAATGTCTGTTAAAAAGTTATGCTGTAAATCCTGCTCAAAATCCAGTTCAGTATGCTTAAAAAATTTGTAGACTATATTGTATCGCAAAATCTTGTTGATGGTAAAGACAAAATATTATTGACAGTAAGTGGTGGGATTGATTCAATAAGCATGACCCATTTATTTCATGAAGCAGGATTCTCTTTCGATATTGCACATTGTAATTTTAAACTAAGGGGACATGAGTCGGATGGAGATCAGAAATTTGTTCAAAAACTTGCCAAAAAATATGGATGTAATTTTTATTCCCGGGACTTTGATACAAAGGAATGTGCTCAAAATAATTCTGTATCAATTCAAATGGCAGCCAGAGAATTAAGATATCAGTGGTTCAATGAGTTAGCAAATCAGCACAAGTATTCCCGCATTGCAGTGGCTCATAATCGTAATGATATAGTCGAGACAATTATGACAAACCTTATCCGTGGTACAGGTTTAAAAGGACTTACAGGAATTAAACCGCGCCAGGAACGTATTATCAGGCCCATGCTTTTTGCTTCGAGAACAGAAATAGTTAGTTTTGCAGCAAAAGAAAAACTTGAATATCGCGAGGATTCCAGCAATAACGAGACTAAATACCACCGAAACCTGATACGCAAAGAGATAATACCACTTATTGAGCGGATTAATCCTTCGTTTACCAAAACAGTAATCGAGGAATCGGAAGTATTTCAATCGGTAAATTCCCTCTACCAGAAGGAACTTGAAAAAGTCTGGCGGGCAATTACCCTTGCGGATAAGAATAGAGTTGTTTTAAGTATCCCTAAAATTTTATCGCTCAGGCTTACTGCGCCGGTAATTTTCGATCTTATATCACGCTATGGTTTTAGTTATTCCGATTCAAAAAATCTTCTGAATGTCCTCCATGCCGAATCGGGGAAAAAGTTTGTTTCTACTACTCATATTCTCCTGAAAGACCGAAAAACAGTTATAATAGAAGAGGTAAAAAAACCGGATGTGAACAAAGAGTACTTCATCAACGAAAATTCTCATAGCATTTCAAACCCGGTTAAACTTACTATCAGGAAGTTTATTAAAGATAGTGACTATCGAATATCCACATCGTCAAAAATAGCCGTTCTCGATTTCGACAGGCTCGTATTTCCTCTTCATTTGAGACACTGGAAAAAAGGTGATTATTTTATTCCATTAGGGCTAAAGGATAAAAAGAAGCTTAGCGATTTTTTCATCGATCGTAAAATCAATCTCTTAGATAAGGATAAAATCTGGCTACTCTTCTCGGAGAATAAAATTGTCTGGGTGGTCGGATATCAATTAGATGAGCGGTATAAAGTTACGCCGGAAACAAAAAGTATCCTGCAAATCGGGTTAATCGATTAACTTCGTGGCGTAAAAATACCGGAAGTAAAAATGAATCAATCGGAGACTGAAAAAAGGTATATAGCCAAAACAAAAGCAACGCTTGAAAGCAAAGACAGTAAAAGTGTTCTTGCAAAGATCAGAGAATTAAAAACAAGCGGCAAAACCAGTATTCTTTCCTGCGTTCTCGATTTGCTTAAGTCGGAACAAATAGAAGAAATAAAAATTGAAATTTTTGACCTGATCAGCAACTTACGGAACAAAGATAGTGTGCCAATAATTGTCGATTATATAAAGCAACTTAAAGGTTCTGATAATCTGTCGCAACTTATCGCAGCTTGCTGGCAATCGCAACTCGATTACAGCAATTACCTGGAAACTTTTGCTGATTGTTTTATTTCCGGAACTTACCAAGATGCTATTGAATCGTTCACTGTAATTGAAGAGATGATTATGTTCTCTGACGGTACTAAAATTGAAGGTTGCCGTTTGTATTTGTTGAACCGGCAATCGGAAGTGAATAAAGAGAAGCAACCTTTATTTATTGAGCTTATAAAGATTCTTACTGGTAATAACTAATTCAATTACAGATTGAGAAAACTTATTACTAAATACAAGTTTTCCTTCAATTAATCCAGAATATTTTATTGAATAAACTAAACCAGGTCTGAGAAATACTTCATAAACTGTGCTCTTTCAAAAACCGTTGGATCAGGAATATTTTTATAACTCATCCGGCCTCTCATCTCGCGCAAATTTGTGAAATTATGCTTATCCATCCACTCATCCATATCGACCAGTATTTTTTCCAGGTATTCAGGTCCCTTTTTGTATAGTACAGAACATACCTGTACGGCTTTTGCACCTGCCAGTATTTGTTTGATAACACCCTGAGCATCGTGTACACCAGTTGATGCACAAATGTCGAGCTTTGGTACCAAAGATGATACAATTCCTACCCAGCGAAGTGAATATCTGATATCAGCCGGGCTGCTCAATACTTCAGAGGTCGTAAACGTAAGCGTATCCAGATCGATATCGGGAGCATAAAACCGGTTAAACAAGACTACTCCATCAGCTCCGTAAGCTTTTAAATTATTAACAAAGGCAGGTATATTGCTGAAATGCTGTCCTATTTTAACTGAAACCGGTATCGTAACAACCTTCTTAATATTCGCCAGTAATGAACTGTAAAGTTCTTCATAGGTTTTACCGTTATCTTTAGCGGACGTTGGTAAAATAAAAACATTTAATTCAATAGCACTGGCACCAGCCTCCTGCATATTCTTTGCAAATGATATCCATTCAGATGAAGAAACACAGTTAATGCTGGCTATAATAGGTATATCGACAGATGCCCTGGCTTCTTCAATAAGTTTTAAATAACTATCCAGAGCATTGCTTTTTGCATAGGTCATAATGTAATCCGTAGCTTCAGGATAATCCGAACCTTTGAGCATTAAACCGGCTTCTATCCGGATCTGCTCTTCGAATATAGACTTAAGTACAATAGCACCTGCACCAGACCGGGCAAGCTTCTCTATTTTAGAAATGTTATTCGATAGTCCGCTACTGCTTACAATTACCGGATTTTTAAGTTTAAGATCTAAATAGCTGGTTTCAAGTTTTGCCATTTCTTACCCTATGTTATGTATAATTTCTTTCTCCGAAAATAGAACTTCCAACACGAATATAAGTAGCTCCTTCTTCAACTGCTATAGCGTAGTCGTGCGACATTCCCATGGATAGCTCTTTAAAATCAGGATTCGTACTGAAATATTTCTTTTGCAGTTTGTTAAATATAGTACTTAAATTTTTAAACTCGTTCCGAATAATCGTTGTATCATCAGTATAGGTTGCCATCCCCATTAATCCGGCAATATTAATATTACTAAATGTGCTTATTTCTTTATCTCCCAACAAAACATCTGCTTCGCTTTCCAGCAGTCCGTATTTCGTTTCCTCTTTCGCTATTTTAATTTGCATCAAACAGGAAATAATCCGGTTGGCCTTAACTCCTTCCTGATTTATCATTGTAAGCAACTTCATACTATCGACTCCATGAATCAGGTGCACGAAGGGTGCTATTAATTTCACCTTATTGGTTTGTAAATGGCCAATCATGTGCCATTCAATATCTTTGGGCAATTGATCGTATTTGCTCACTAGTTCCTGTACTTTGTTCTCTCCAAAAATTCTATGCCCGGTCCTGTAGGCATCGAATATCGATTCGATAGGCTGTGTTTTAGTAACTGCAACCAGTCTGACCGACTTAGGTAGGTTTTTTTTAATTTGATCCAGATTTTTAGCTATGAGCATTAACGGGCGTCTATATTGGGATTTTAAAAGTAATAAAAATATTGTCCTCTTAAGGAGAATATAAACTTTTTGAGTCTATTTATGTTGTTTTAGATAAAAAGATAATTTGTAATAAGTTACTAGTTAGATTCCATAAAAAGAATGTTAAATTTACGACCTAAGAGATGGACAATTTCTCTAAATAAAACAGAATTTATATATGAAAATAAGTGTTATTGGAGCCGGAAATGTTGGTTCTTCCTGTGCAGATGTATTAGCTCATAAAGAAGCAGCCAGCGATATTGTTCTACTGGATATTAAACCGGGTATTGCCGAGGGCAAAGCACTCGATATTTGGCAAAGTGCTCCTATCGATAGATTCGATGCCCGGCCTTTTGGTGTCACTAAGGATTATGAAGCAACAGCAAATTCCGAAGTTGTTGTAATCACATCGGGACTTCCGCGAAAATCAGAAATGAGTCGCGATGATCTTATACAGGTTAATTCAAATATAGTCAGAGAAGTGACAGAAAATATAATGGAATACTCTCCGAATGCGATATTAATTGTTGTATCAAATCCCCTTGATGTGATGACTTATCAGGCTTACTTAACATCGAAACATCCCCGAACCAGGGTTATGGGTATGGCAGGAGTACTTGATACAGGAAGATACCGGTCATTTATTGCCAGTGAATTAAATATTTCTCCCAAAGATATTCAGGCTGTTATCATGGGCGGACATGGCGATACAATGGTACCACTTCCCAGGTATACTACTGTTAGCGGTATTCCTCTTACAGATTTACTATCTCAGGAAAAAATTGAATCCATTATCGAACGAACAAAAAATGGAGGAGGTGAGCTTGTTAAACTCATGGGTACTTCGGCCTGGTATGCTCCCGGTTCAGCTGCTGCCCGAATGGCCGAAGCTATTACACGAAATCAGAAACGCGTTCTACCCTGCTGTGTTAAATTAGAAGGTGAATACGGATTGAACGATATATTTGTTGGCGTTCCGGTTGTTTTAGGCGAACATGGAATAGAACAAATAATTAATATGAATTTAAATGATAAAGAAATGGCGTTATTGCAAAAATCAGCTGATTCAGTTAAACAATTAATGAATGTGGTTGATACTCTCCAGAAGAACTAAAAAAAACCGTCAGATTTTCTGACGGTTTTTCTTTATACTATAAATAGTCTGCTCTTTTATTTATTTTCCGAAATTGATTTTACTATGTTTTCAATTACTTCCTGACGTATATCGACGCTCAGATTATTCAGTATTTCAAACACATCGGCAAACTCTTCTTCGAAATCGAAAGCTGACTCGGGGTTCAGCATCTCTTCCTTCGCTTTTGATGACAGATTATTTAAAGTAAGGTGTACAGTAGAGGTTTTTGTCATAGGCAATTAGTGATTTTACAGTTATTATGTACAAACGTTAAATTGTACAAAATATTTCTTAAATCCTAAAAAAAATTGCCTTCCCTCTATATTCAAGCCTCACCCACTATTTCACCGAGAGCGATAGATTTTTTTCCTGAATCAATCGACGAAGGTTTATAAGGGCATACCTCATTCTTCCCAGAGCAGTATTAATGCTCACATTGGTTTGCTCGGCAATTTCTTTAAAACTTAAGCCGCAGAAATGTCTTAATACAACCACTTCTCTCTGATCATCAGGCAATTCATGTAATAGTTTACGAATATCCTTAGTAATTTGAGTATGTATCATCTCCTCTTCAATAGTACGTTCGGCAAATTTTTTCGAATTAAAAATGTCTGTTTCGTAACTATCGTTAGAGATTACATTAAGTTGTTTTTCTTTTCTAAAATGATCAATCATCAAATTATGAGCAATGCGTATTACCCATGACAAAAATCTGCCATTATCCTTATAGCGGCCCTCTTTGAGCGACTTAATAACTTTAATAAATGTATCCTGAAAAATATCTTCAGCAAGACATTTATCCTTTACTACTATAAGTATATAAGTGAAGATTTTTTTTCGATGCCTTTTTATCAGTATTTCGATACTTGCCTGATTTCCTTTCACAAAATCCTGTACAAGATCAAAATCACTGAGGTTATTGAGAGCTTTCACAACTACCTCCTTTTAATTTATGTTAGACAAAAGAAAGTAGAGTTACTTCTATAGGCATTCCTCCAATTAGACGGTGAACTAAATTATAATGCAAGTAAGCATTTTTTTTTCTTTTATTCAAATACCTTTGCAGATAATTTTCATTTAGCGGACATTTTTCATGCCTGAAAACAGTATTATTCAGCCTAAAATTGAAGTTAAGGGCGCACGAGTTCATAACCTAAAAAATATAAATGTTGAAATACCGCTGAATACTTTTGTGGTAATTACTGGCCTTTCCGGATCGGGTAAATCATCCCTGGCATTCGATACAATTTATGCTGAGGGCCAGCGAAGGTATGTCGAAAGCCTTTCCTCCTATGCCCGACAATTTTTAGGCAGAATGAATAAGCCTGAAGTGGATTATATTAAAGGCCTGCCACCTGCAATTGCAATAGAACAAAAAGTCAATACTCGAAATCCACGTTCTACTGTGGGCACATCTACAGAAATTTACGATTATCTTAAATTGCTCTTTGCACGGATAGGTAAAACCTATTCACCCATCTCAGGTAATGAAATAAAAAAAGAAACCGTAACAGACGTTGTCGATTATATTATTTCTTTCAAAGAGGGTACAAGAGCTATGATCCTTGCTCCCTTCCACACTTTCAGAAACATTGACTTCTGTCAGTTACTTTCCGATCTGAAACATATAGGCATCAATCGCCTTGAAATAGATGATACTGTATATAAGCTTGACGATCTGAAAGAAGAAACAGTAGCATCAGC
>CAZMVE010000082.1:0-1814 GCA_964569585.1 uncultured Bacteroidales bacterium
GAATTGTATGGAAATACCCACATAGACAAAGAAATAGGTTTGCATTACGAAAACAATTTCGGCAAAGAAATCCCTCTCATTTGTATTAAACCCGGATGTTCCGAATTTAAATAACTTTCTGAAGGTTTTGTTGTCATTGATCAGTTCAACATTGCTTAACAGAATACCAAAGGAGAGTACTGCTATTCCACCATTATAACCCAGCAATTCCACAGCTCCATATAGTATAAATACAAAGGCGAGAGTGGTCATCATGGAGTTTTTAATACTCCGGATCATATTGATTAACAATGACCAAATTAATCCGCCTGCCAGTCCCAGGAGCATAGCAAACAGAAAGGCTTTCCACATTTGTGAGAATACTGCTCCCACCGATACTTCTCCAACGGCCATACCATCAAGTAAAGCCAATCCGACCACCAGACAAAGAACATCGCTGAGCGCCGATTCAAGTATAAGCACAGATGAGCTCTTCTGACTGAATTTAAGTTGTTTAACCATAGGAATTACAACGGCCGATGAAGTTCCCCCCACAATAGCTCCGACAAACACTGCGCTAAGCGAATCGAGAGATAGTAAAAAATGGGTTGCTAACGCAGTTATGAGAACAGTAACAATAAAATTGAATAGGGTAAGCAATGAAGCTGATCCGATAGATTCTTTAATTTCTTTTAATTTCAGACCGGCACCACTTTCAAACAGAATTACAATTAGGGTTATTATAGTGAATACCCTGCCTATCTCGCCAAAGAAATCTTTACTTATTATACCTCCTACGGGTCCGACAATAATCCCTATGAGTAACAGGAGTAAAACATTGGGTATTTTTGTCCTGCTGAAGAGTTCATTAAAAAGATGGGAAAAGAAAATTAACAGTCCCAGGGCTATAATTATTGTCAGTATATTCATGGCCTTTACTTTTTAATCTGCGTTTTTCAATAACCGTATAAGTAAAAATAAGACGAAATAGGGACATTTTCAGAAATCGGTTATAAAATCTCATTGATTATAAAGAGAATATACCTGAACTAAATAAAACAAATAGCTATTATTATTCCTCTTAATTATAACGAATTATCGCTACCCAATAAAAAAACCCTGATCCATCGATCAGGGTTTTCCAGATAATTCCTAAATGATTAGAAAAAAATCGTATTTAAGCTGTCTGAATATATGACTAAGGATAGTTCAAAATAGTTGCACAACATATAATAATTTTTTTATCCAAAATAGGGCTCCTTTTCATTCATTTCCTTTATAACCTCTTCAAGTCCTTCCCTATATGATGGAAAGGCCAGCTTCCAATCCAGTATTCTTTTTGCTTTTGCATTGGAAACCCTGCAATTCATGCTTATAACCTCATACAGATCGCTTCCAATAACCAATTTTACTATAAAGCCCGGAATTCTGCCCGGTTTCTTTTTATTCATAAGCTCCGCCATATGGCAGGTGAATTCTTCCTGTGTAGCCGGAGTATCATCAGCTATAATGAATTTTTCACCAACAGGCATTTTCTCAATAGCCTGAACAATAGCCGAAGCTGCATCGGTTGCATGTATATTAGGTATACAATTCTTTCCGCTCCCGATGATTTTACTTCGCCCGTTCTTCATCATATTGTACATAAATTGAAAAAGGCCCCCGTTACCATATATTTTCCCGTAGAGTAACTGAATTACTTTAGGACGACCGGTTTCAATGGCATGATTCACCATCTCATCCGTATCTTTACCGATTTCTGTAATGCCTGCTCTGCGAATTGGCCAGCTTTCATCGGCTATTTCACCTTCCCGGGTGTCGAAACTTGTTCCTCC
>CAZMVE010000082.1:1914-14067 GCA_964569585.1 uncultured Bacteroidales bacterium
TTGTGAATTTTCAGTTCCATTGCTTTTTAAATATTGTACAACTCTTTGAACATGCAAATACTATTGTCCATTCCTGCATACTGCCCATAGTTTTCAATTTTTTTATACCCAAAAACTTCATACAATCCAATCGCTTCAGTTTGTTTGATTCCCGTTTCAATCAGAGCTTTTGTGTAACCTTCATCCACGGTCAGTCGCTCCAGTTCAGCGAGAATTTGTTTTGAGATTCCCCTGCCACGAAACTCCTTTTGAACATACATTCGTTTTATCTCAACCGATTCATCGTTGAATTTCTTAAAACAACCACACCCCACAGCATTCCCATCATCATAAGCCAGGATAATTGTGTTAAACTCCCCAATAAAATTATAAAGGTCATATTTCTTTTGCATTTCCCCGTATCTCTCTTCCAGTTCACTGTCAAGTTTGCCTATAAGTCTCAGGAAATCTTCATTAGCCGGGCTGATCGTTGCTATTGTTATCATGATTATACTGCTTCACCTGTAAAATGCTTTAATTCCGTAAATATTTAAAGTCAGTACTTACTTATTACTTCTAACACATTTCTCTTGATCTCGCCGGATGTAGGATTCAATTCTTCTTTGGTAAAGCTGCCTCCCCATATATCGATACGATTAAATACCTGCTGGTATAAATTAAAAATTATCTGCAGGCTAAGAAAGTATCGTCCTTTTATATGGTTTGCCAGTTTATTCAGAATTGAAAGCGTTTCCGCCTCATAATACTGAGCCTGGGTATAATATTCCTGTATCACCTTCCGGAAAGAATCGGGTATAGAACAGCCATTGGCTATATCTTTCAGATCGGAAGGTTTCAGGTTGTATTTTTCCAATATATCCAAAGCAAAATAATTCAGGTTGTTCCACTGATCTTTCTGAAAATCGCGGATGATATGTACAATATAACTAAAAATGGCACAAGGTCTTGCTGCTTCAATTACATCGAATTCAGCCGGATAAAACTCACCATTTTTTTTAGTCAGACAGCAAAGGTGCATAAAAACAGATGCAGGGGCAACGGAAGCCCCATTTGCATAGGCCAGGAACTGATTGAAAGTGGGAAAGCCATTGTTATCGATATCATACTGCATTGAAGTGGCGAAATTATGAAATAGTTTCAGGGGAATTTTGAACCTTTTGATAGTATCCGTTAATTCCTTTAAAAAAGGATCGGCAGATGAAATTTTGTCGAGGCAATTTATCCAGTTATTTACCTTCTCGGTAAGCAACTGCTTTTCCATGCGCGATATTTTTTCTTCTTTCGCCTTTCGGTTATCGATCAAATCGTCGATCATGCGCATGAACTTATAACAAATTTTTGCGGCCCTGTATCTCTCCTCTTCCCAAAATCCTGCTGCAATAAGAATATTAGGATGATCTGTAATTTTTTCAAACTGAATTTCTTCAGCAATTTCTAATATTTCGTTACGACTATTACCCATAGAATACTATTTCAACGTTAATTGAACTGTTTTATCACTTTTTCAGCAGTAAGTTTAGCCGAAATTAACGACATAGGCACTCCGTTTCCCGGATGTGTGCTTCCACCCACAAAGAACAGATTTTTATACTTAGGATGCATGTTGTGCGGCCGAAAATAACCCATCTGGAATATTTCATGATTTAAACTCCCGAATATAGCGCCGTGCGAAAGATTAAAAATATCTTTCCAGGAATATTGAGTATAGCACCGTTCAAATTTTATATGACTGTTAAATCCTATCAGACCCTCTGCTTCAAGCCTGTTTAAAATAACTTTTTTTGCAAGTACTTTAAGATCATCGGAAGAAGTATCATCCATCATGCCCAAATGCGAAACCGGAAGAATTACTGTGATCGAATCCTGTCCTTCAGGTGCTGCTGTATAATCGGACCTCCCCGGTGAGTGCACATAAAAACATGGATCGTCTGGAATACCACTCTTGTTAAAAATAGAAGTGATACCCTCGTGGTAATTTTTAGATACAAAAATCGTGTGTTGTTCTAAGTCGGGATAAATAATATCCATGGCCCAGTGAAACACAATGGCCGAGCATGTATAATTCAAACGATTGATTCTCCGCCTGTATTTGCTGGCAGGTAATAATTCGTTATACACATAGGGCAGATCGGCGTTGGATATCACAATATCAGTGTTATGATAACTGCCATCCTCAAGAAGAACACCCTGAACATGATTATTTTCGACTTTAATTTCCTTTATCGCCGAATTATAGCTGATCTTAACTCCATTCTCCAGCGCAACCGATACAAGGCATTCAATGATTTTCCCCATGCCTCCTTTAGGAAACCAGACACCATCATTCAATTCCATAAAAGGCAACATAGCAAAAACCGCCGGAGCTTTAAACGGATTCTGACCCACATAAATATTTTGAAAGGTCAATGCCGCACGTATTATTTCACTTTTAAAATACCTACTGGTTTGCCGGTAATGATTCTTAAAAGCATTTATCCTTGCAAATAAAATCAGGTTTTTAAGGTTAAAGAAATCAAACGGACTGTAATAGTTCTTCTCAATAATATTTTCCATCGAGAGTTTAAATACTCTGTAACTTTTACTCATATAATCAAGAAATCTGCTATGGCTTCCCGGCTCAATAACCTCAAACTGTCCCTTCATTTTAACCAGGTCGGAAGTGAACAGTAACTCCTTTTGATCATGGAACTTAAGCTTATAGATGGGATCCATTCTTATAAGTTCCAATTCATCTTCCAGGTTTTTTCCTAACTCAGTAAAAATACTCTTATATGTATCGGGCATCATCAGGAGAGTTGCACCCACATCGAACCGATGTCCTTCCTGAAAAATATAGCCGCATCGCCCACCAGGGAAAGCATTCTTTTCAAATAGGGTAACATTAAAACCATTTCGGGAAAGATAAATTGCCGTGGTGATACCACCTATACCTGCCCCGATAATAGTAACATTTTTCTTTTTAGTCATTGATATGAACAGAAATTATTCGGTCTCAAATATTATCCCTGAATGAGACCTCAAACATAATACCATTTTATTAAATAAGGATAAAAATTCTTCAGGAAATATCGCTTATCTCGTCAATGCCAGTAATTCCATAAAATCCATTTTTCAACTCAATTGTTAATAACTTATCTATTACCCGTTAATATTGAATTACAGGGCAATTCAAATTGCTCAGGCACCAATAATAATTGCTTTTTTTATTCAATTTTTGATGATTAAGATTACCTTTATCCCAAATCCGGATTAAAGTTTTTTGACTGTCGGAGCCTATCTTTTTATACTTCTGACACTTGCTTTGATCCGGGAAAAGTCTTCACAATGAAGAAAGCAGGCATACCTGAATACATTGCCAAAAAGTATTTATATACCTTAGGCAAAAGGGATAGTACTCCTCCCTACAATTGCTTAAATCATCCCCTTTTTGTGGCAGATAATAATAGTACTGTACTTCCCTTACCGGAGATAGGATCAGGCTTATTCGCTGCCGGAAGAAAAGAAAAAAGTCAGAGAGCAAATGCTCTACACAACAAAACAGGTAAAAATTCCACGCTTACCTACTGTGTTCAAACTGCTATTAAACCGGCCACAGGTATTCATTTTTTGGTTTTATCTTCTGAAATGCGGGGTAATACTCCATTTGCTTTTTCGGTACCTGATACCTGAAAAACTAAGTATTTCAGTTGCATTAACCATTTGGATATTCACACCTAAAACAAAACTGCTCTTATGAAACTTTACATTGGAAATTTACATGAACACATTCAGGAAAAACAATTAAAGGATGCATTTTGTGAGTATGGTAATGTAACCCATGCCCAAATTATAAGGGATAATTACACAGGTAAATCGAAGGGATTTGGTTACATTGAAATGCCGGATAACAAACAAGCTATCAATGTAATAAAAAATGTAAACGGGGGCACCTGGGATGGAAAAAAAATTACAGTAAAGAAAGCTTATTATTAGGCTTCAGTATTAATTAATATCATTGACAATGAACATTTATGTTGGTAATCTTAATTTTAAGGTTAAAGAATCTGATCTTCAGGAAATTTTTGAAAGTTACGGTGAAGTAACATCGGTAAAAATTATTGCCGATAAGTATAGTGGGCGAAGCAAAGGATTTGGTTTTGTAGAAATGCAAAACAACGATGAGGCTGCTAAAGCCATTGAAGGGCTTAACGGTACAAGTCTTAAAGAAAGAGAAATTGTAGTAAACGAAGCCAAACCAAAGCGCGATAATTTCCGCGATTAAGAGTATTAATAGCATTTAATATCGAAATGTTAAATGTTATAACCTGGAATAACGTTACTATCTTATAGAGGCCATTAGGCAAGATGAAATGTTTTTAGGGTAATTCGGAAAAAAATATCATATTCCGAAGGTATTTTTATTATATACTCTCTATTCATGAACTTGACTCCCAGAACAAGATTCATGAAAGGATAATATTATACCCTTTTACTGACATGGGTACGAAGACTGGCAGGTATATATATCCTTATAAGAATTCGTCTTTTTTCTCACCCTCTGCATGATAAAAATCATGCCTTACGCACGCAACTATTTTCATCCTTTTTTGTCTTACTAATCAGAGATCTTTATAGGTGATATTTAAATTATTTGTGTACAGTAGTATGAAAAAAAATGTTGTGTTGGTAACAGGAGTGAAAATTCTTGTTCAATTAGGGTTGTGGGCAATTCTGGTTGTCCTTATCTATAATCTGTCGGGATGCAGTCATCATGCTTCAGACGTTCAATCGGAAAAGAAAATTATAAGTTGGATTCTTCCGGCAAAATAACCCGGGATAATCTTTAGGTTTTTTTCCGGATTGCTGAGGCGAAATTAAATACTGCATACATTCCCTTTTTTCTATTTACCATTACTTACGATTGGTATAGAATATTTACAATTTTCTCATAATTCGATTACATTTTGATGAAGTCTTTCATTTCATCTTCCATTTCTCTATATTTATATAATTAACTCTGGGAAATGAAAAGGATAAGTGTTTTTGTATCGGTATGCTTCTTATCCGGTCTTCTGAGCCTGCAAGCACAGAATTTTCTCCACACCGAAGGTAAATATATTAACAGTGGAACTGAAGAAGTGATTCTCCGGGGTCTCGGGACAGGAAACTGGATGTTGCAGGAAGGATATATGATGCAGACTTCGGATGTTGCTCCTACCCAGCATGAGTTTCGAAACCGTCTCATACAAACCATTGGAGAGACCCATACCGACAGTTTTTATAATGCCTGGCTTGCCTGGCATTTTACGCGTACTGATGTCGACTCCATGAAATCGTGGGGTTTTAATAGTATTCGTGTCGCTATGCACTATAAATGGTTCACTTTTCCTATTGAAGATGAACCAGTGACCGGCGAAAATACTTGGCTCGATAAGGGATTTGTTCTCATCGATTCCCTGCTCGACTGGTGTAGCGATAATGAAATGTACCTTATTCTCGATCTGCATGGCGCACCCGGTGGACAGGGAACCGATGCGGCTATTTCAGATTACGATCCGACGAAACCCTCACTGTGGGAGAGTCAGGAAAATAAAGTTAAGACCATAGCTCTTTGGAACCGACTGGCGGAACGATATAGCGACGAGCCCTGGATTGGAGGATACGATCTGATCAATGAACCCAACTGGGAATTTAACGATCCCAACAACACTGCGCTCTGGAATCTCTTAACAGATATCACTGAGGCAATACGCGAGGTCGACGAGAACCATATGATCATTATCGAAGGTAACTGGTTTGCCAATGACTATGGAGGTTTGCCTGCCCCATGGGATGACAACCTGGTATTCAGCTTTCATAAATACTGGACGACCAATAATTCCTCATCACTCGACTGGATTATCGCAATGAGGGATAGCTATAATGTACCAATATGGCTGGGTGAATCGGGTGAGAATTCCAATACCTGGTTTACTAACCTGATTACGCTCTGCGAGACTCATCACATTGGCTGGTCATGGTGGCCGGTAAAAAAGCCTGATGTTAACAATCCCCTGCGGGTTGAAGTAAACGAAGATTATACTTCACTTATCGATTACTGGCGTGGCAATGCCCCTGCCCCTTCCGCAGAAGAAGCTTTCCAGGCTGTGATTCAATTTGCCGGAAATCACCGGATAGAAAATTGCATTTTCCAGAACGATGTTATCGATGCTATGATCCGTCAGCCATTCAGTACGACAAGCATTCCATTCAGTGATCATAAACCCGGACAGGCCATTTTTGCTTCGGATTACGACCTGGGACGGAATAACTATGCTTATTTTGATCTGGATACAGGCGACTATCATGGCTCTACGGGAGGTGATTGGATTGACTGGAACCATGGTAGAGCTTACCGGAATGATGGAGTTGATATAGAAGTCTGTACCGATACCGATGAATCGAACGGGTACAACATAGGTTGGACAGAGGATGGAGAATGGATGCAATATACAATTACCACCGATAGCCTCGCAGCTTATACACTTAGCATCCGGTATACTTCGGGCAGTAATGGTGGTGTAGTCCGATTCCTGGCCAATGAGATTCCTGTAACAGGAAATATTGCTCTTCCTGCTACCGGAGGCTGGCAAAACTGGGTTAGCTGGCAATCGGATGATATTATTTTACCTGTGGATACAGTTAAAATCAAACTGGTAGTTGAGCAAGACGGAATCAATATCAACTATTTTAAATTTACGAATCCGGTTTCAATCGATTCCGTGGATTTTATAACTGTATCAGCCGAGACCTCAACCGATGGGAACAGCATTTTTCTATACCTGAATAAGGACATCACCTCACAGATCCAGGATATTTCACTTTCCGATTTTCAGATTTCAGCAGACGTCCTTCCTATAAGCATCGGGGCTATAAGTATTGATGCGCTTAATGCCAGGGTATTTCAATTTCAGCTTGAGGAACCTGTTTTCTATGGAAACACGATCACATTATCCTACACAGGCACGTCCGTATTACATGATACGGATCCGTTGGAAACCTTCACCGGATTGGAGGTTGTAAATAATCTGCCCGTGCGTTATACCGTTCCCGGAAGAATTCAGGCTGAAGATTACTACTATAACCAGGGTTTTGAACTTGAAATTTGTCAGGATGATGGCGGAGGATATAATACGGCCTATGCTGCTGCCGGCGATTACCTCGATTACCTGATCTATACGCCCGAAACTCAGCATTATACCATGAATTTCCGTGTAGCTACAATCCGAAGCAATGCTGAAGTGATCATTCAGGCTCAATATTCAGAGGATTTTTTAACTCCGCTCGATACCATATTATTTACTCCCACCGGCGACTGGCAAAGCTGGCAGACACAATCGACTGTTTTATTACTTAATGAAGGAAGATATACGCTTCGATTGCTGGTGAAACAAAGTGAATTTAACCTGAACTGGTTCGAGTTCGGGATACCTTCCTCGCTGACAGAAGAAGATCCGGCTAATAAGATAAACATATATCCCAATCCGGCACAAAACAATGTTACTATTGAGATACCAAAGACTGAGACGGCCCAACTATTTGTTGCTCTTTACAACGCAGGGGGCAGTCTTTTGCAAAGCCTGGAGGCCTATAATACAAACACTGTTATTCTGGATACAAGTTCACTGAATAACGGAATTTATCCTATGTCTGTCAGCATTAACAAAATCAGGTACGAAAATTTCAATTTGGTTATCTGCAGGTGATTTTTTAACATTCTCAATGTTAGTATCCGGTAAAAATAAACTGATATATCTATTTTAAGCATTACTTTCATAAATTTACTTACTCATAGGAAATCATATAATAATTCTTCTATATATAACTATTAATCCTCAAATTCTATTCATCATGAAAAGAATAATTTATTTATTGCCAATTATGCTGGTTATAACCTTTTACAGTTGTAATAAGCCGGAAGCTACTCCTGAAGTATTTAATGAAACTTGTGAAAACATAACCTTCGATGGTGTATCCTATACTATCGATGGAGATATGTTATCTTTCTTGGAACCCGGAGGAGATGCGTACAATGATTATATAGCATGCCTTGAAAACTGTTCAGATACCGATCCAGATGATATTACCTGCATCATGGACTGCTTAAACAGTTCCGGTATTATATCGACAAGTGGATCTTTTACAGTATACATACATATAACCAACATCACCACACATGATATAACCATTACTATAGTACCGGGTACATGGTTTTTTCCCGGATCGGATGAATATCAGCCTATGATTGTAATGGTTACGGTTACCATCACAATCACTGCTGGAGAAACTATAACACAACCCATCCCTGTTTTCTGCCTGGCATCAGATAAGTCTGCCCCGGATGAATTGTCAGATTACACCGCTTGCGATATGGTCACTTTACCCTGTTTGACTGAAATTGTTGACATTCTTAAAACAAAAGATTTTTCAAAATTATCGATTGATCAAACTATGCAAATCCAGGATATCATCTGGGATTGTTCGGAAGGCAACCCGGTTGATTATGACTACCTGAATGCTTTACCTTCACTCTAGATCAATATGAAAACTGATTTTGTCAAACTATAAAAGTTTCGCATACTTAAAATTTAGTCTGAGTATGATCAAAGGTTTTCAATTCCCCGGAGATTTTAAAAATATGCCCTAATCCAAAACATAATGTAACAATTTGAGAATGTACCAAGATTATTTCTTATGTTACTTTTATTTTGATATTAAACCAGTATTCATTATCAGTAAATTACCCGCCATATAAAACATACTAAGTTCACCTTTATCAGTTTTCTGACTCTGATCTTAATTACCTGCAGTACACTGCCTCTTACAGGCCGGCGTCAGTTTACAGCCATTCCCTCCTCACAAATGCTTTCCTTGGGTAACGACAGTTACAAACAGGTATTATCAGAAAATAAATTTTCAACCAATCAGCAATATATCAATGATGTAAAAAAAGTTGGTGGACATATTACTACCGCTGTCGAGAAATATTTCAGGGAACACAACCAAAGTAATTTGCTGGCAGGCTATAAATGGGAATTTAATGTACTTGTCTCCAAAGAAATGAATGCCTGGTGCATGCCCGGAGGAAAAATTGCTTTCTATGAGGGAATTATGCCGATATGTGTCGATGCTCATGGAATTGCAGTGGTTATGTCGCACGAAATTGCACACGCAGTTGCCAATCATGGTAACGAAAGACTTTCGCAGCAACTGTCCGTTCAGTTGGGCGGTGTAGCCCTCGATATAGCGCTGGTAAACGAACCCGAAACCACCAGAAACCTTGCATTGGGTGCATTCGGAGTGGGTTCAGCCGTGGGAGTCCTATTACCCTACAGCCGGAAGCATGAAAGTGAAGCTGATGAGTTGGGCCTGTATTTCATGGCTATGGCAGGCTATAATCCAATTCAGGCAGTGAATTTCTGGCAGCGAATAAAGACTATGAGCCAGGGAAGCCCACCTGAGTTCCTGTCCACCTATCCGGCAAATCAGACCCGTATCAGCAATCTTAATTCCAAGATGAACAAAGCATTGGTTTATTATAACCAGAGCCAGAAGAAATAGTGAATAGTTCTCTTAACACAAGAAAATTACACTCTTTTTATCTTCAAAATTTCATTAAGATAAATCTGTTTTCAACAGCCGATATTTTTTTTCTTCTGAACAAAAGTATATATTCATCCCCTGAATATATACTTTAGTATGCTAGCCATTATCACTCCTGCCAAATATCTTCTTTAATGACCCAAAAATCACCTATCTCACAAACCATTAAGGGAATACGCGATCGCATTCCTATCAGCACAAAAGTATCATACGGACTCGGAACCGGTCTCGATATGTGGGGGCTCTGGCTATACCCGGGAGTCGCCTTTGCAGTTTTTAATATTTACCTGGGTGTAAATCCTGTTCTTGTGGGTCTCGCCTTAACCCTTATCCGTCTTTACGATGCTGTTGCCGATCCTATTGCCGGATGGATCTCGGATAATTTCCGTTCAAAACACGGACGTCGGAGACCTTTTATTCTTGTAGCAGGAATTCTGAGCGGACTTGGTCTCCCTGCTTTATTCCTGGTATCACCCTCCTGGTCGCATATTAATTTCCTCGGAGTATCGGTCGTTTTCTGGTATATGATCGCATCCTCGTTGATCTATATTCCATTGATCAGTCTTTTCACCGTTCCGTTCAACAGCCTTGGACCCGAATTAAGTCCCGATTACGACGAGCGTACTTCTGTTATGACATACCGCAGCGTGATGCAGAAGATATTTGAAGTCGGGAATTTTTATGCCCTACGCTTTACCAACCTGGCCTGGTTTCTCATTCCCGGAACAGATAACAAGAATACGCTTTTCGGTATACAGGTCTACACGAGTCTTTTGGGCATTCTGATGGCAGTATTTGCTGTTATTATCTTCTTCCGGGTTAAAGAACGCTATTATGATAAAGTGGTTACCAAAATTACTGCCCGTATTTCACTTAAAGATTCCCTTTATGAAACTCTGAGAGTACGACCCTTCCGCATGATGATGGGGATGGGCGCTTCTTTTACCTTGGGAACCAGTATGGTAGGAGCCCTGGGGTATTATGCTACCGTATACTATGTATGTGGTGGCGATACACGCATAGGCGACAACTGGAATTTCTGGATGGGAATAGCCTTCATGATAGGAGGATTGATTGGAGCTCCCATACTTAGCCGGGTTGCCAGTATTGTGGCAAAACGGTCGGCTGCAGTGACAGCCGGTATAATTGGCATTATTGCCTATGGAAGTTCGTGGTTCCTGTATACTCCTGTTGTACCCTGGTTGCAAACCATTGCTTCAGGTATGATGGGACTTGCGGCATCGGGACTCTGGATGCTGCATAGTTCGATTGGTGCCGATATTATCGACTTCGACGAGCTGAATACAGGAATACGCCGTGAAGGTTCCTTTACAGCCTGTATGTCCTATATATTAAAGCTGGGTAATTCATTGGGATATTTTGTTTCCGGCTTAATTCTGAACTGGATAGGATTCGATGCAGCTGTTAAGGTGCAAACGACCCAGGCTATTACAGGGATACGATTAGCACTCGCCCTGATTCCCATCTTTGGATTATCGCTGGCTATTTATTTTGTTAGCCGTATGGAGCTGACAAAGCAGAAGTGTTACGATATCAGGGAAGCTTTGGAAAAACGAAGGGGAGAGGTATAAAAGATACATTCAATAACGACTTGCTAAATTTTAAACTCATCATATGAGCATTCATTTATGCCCGGATTGTTATTTTCTTTTTTCCTGTATCTATTAGTTGCAAGTATGAAATCCAAAGACATATTTCATTTCATGCCGGTTATCGGTAATAATTGATCTGAAAATACACTTGCCCGAATAGTTACCTGGCCTGGGAAGATTATCGGCACATATAAATCTTTGTTTGGGTTATGAGATAAGAGGTTAAAAAATATTATTTCGAAAATTGCTGGATCATCTGATTTTTGGAGTTTTGTTACTCATATCCCCTGGAAAAATAATAGATTAGGAATTGCCTGTTTATCCGTACCTCATCCCATCCAGGTGCATTCGCTATGAAATAATGTTATGCATCCTCTCCCTATTATTGTTGTCATTACCAAAAAAATACGATGAATAAATCTATTCTAGTGATTCTGCTCATAGCAACTTTCCTTGTACAGATAAAGGCGCAGAATACAGGGAATATTCATGACAGGAAAAACTCCCTTGGAATTGCTGCCGGCTATTATCGTGCAGGTTTAATGGATAAAACCCTTTCGCCATTATTATTTACCGGAAACGGGTTATCCATTTCAGTGGATTATACCAGACAAACAAAAAAAAGCCTGAATAAAATTGAACTTCAGTTTGCCTATTTGCCTTTCTATCCGGATGATCATTCGATTCAAAACGAATTCAATTATACAAGTTATAACCATTTGGAAGTATATGAGGCATATCCCTGGAAATCAATAAATGCAATTATCAGTTACGAATACTTAAGAAAACTCAGTTTTAATAATCCAAAAATGAGCCTGTTCATTGGAGGAATATCCGATAACTTCATACAGATAATTTATCCCAGAGCTTGGATTATTAGCTATTCGATAGGGCCAAAAGGAACTTTGGAATATATTAT
>CAZMVE010000083.1:0-13677 GCA_964569585.1 uncultured Bacteroidales bacterium
GGCGGGTTAAAACCAGGATTTAGTATGATTAAACCAAATCTAGTATTAATTTTAATGTCTAAAATTTTCTTAGATTACCTTTTTAAATATAATGATTGAGTTGAATTGACGAACCAAAATTTATTAACCATTTTTATTATTTTTAAACCCTATTTGAATCCCCTTTGCAAGTTTATATATCGAATGTTTAATTTCGATAAAATATTAAGTACCGCAACTGGCTTATTGTTTAGCCTAAGTTGCTACTGTCAGTTCGAAAATATTCAGTTTAAAGAAATTAGTACCGATGAACGAATTTCACAGTCGCATGTACTTTGTATTTATCAGGATAGTAAAGATTTTTTATGGTTTGGAGTTTATAGTGGTCTGTACAGATACGATGGTTATAATTTTGTCAGGTACAACGTAAATTTATTTGAAAATTCAGGTTTTATCGATTATGGGGTTCATGCCATTTTTGAGGACGATGAACAGCAGCTTTGGATTGGATCGGAGAATGGTTTATCAGTTGTAAACAGAATCACAGGCAATATCACCCACTTTAATCACGATGCTGAAGACAAAAATTCCATTGGTCATGATTTTATTAAATCGATTTCGAAAACAGCTACGGGTGAAATCCTCGTTGGAACATATGGTGGAGGAATTTCGTTGTATAATAAACAACTGAGAAACTTTACAACATTCACTGCAAAAAATTCTGATACTACAAGTATCAGCAGTAATCTGATTAATGCAATTTATACCGATAAAGAAGGAATAATCTGGATAGGGACCGAGGGTGGTGGTGTGAACATCTTCGATGTTGAAAATAAAACATTCCGTCATTTTCAGGATACGAGTTCCGATTATTTTCCCGATCATACAATCAATTCCTTTCTTGAAGATAATAATGGCAATATCTGGATTGGTACATGGAACAATGGTCTGTTCAGATACAATAAAAATCAAAATACAATCACCGAATATTCTACCAGAAGCCTGCAATCAAAAAGCATTAGTAACAATACGGTACGATCGATGACCATAGACTGGAATGGGAATATCTGGATTGCTACCTATGGTGGCGGTATTAACCTTTATGAAAGTAAAAAAGACATTATACATATACTGAACGAATCGGAAGCAGAAGTGAAAGATGCTTCACAACTATTCCTTTGGACAATTCTTAGGGACCGGTCGGATGTTATCTGGATTGGAACTTTTGGTTCGGGTTTATTAAATTATGCAAAGAACAAACTCAATATTAGAGATCTTGTAACTGATAAATCGATAAATGAAATACTTAAAAGTGTAAGAATAACTGCAATAATTGAAGACGAAAAAGAAAATATCTGGTTAGGGACACTCGGCAACGGGGTTTATATACTTGATCCGACGTATAAAAGGATAAACCACTTCATTAATAATCCTGAAATGCCCAAAAACATTGTACGAACAATATACGAAGATAATTCTGGAAGAGTATGGATTGGAACTGATGATGGCTTGTATAAAGTTGGTATCGATCGGAAAGATATATCATTTTATACCAACGATATCGAAAATGAAAAATCCATCAGTAATAATGGAGTCTATACTATTTATGAGGACCGAAAAGGTAACATTTGGATAGGTATATGGGGAAAGGGAATCAATTTATTAAGAAAAGTTGAAATCAAAAAAGTTCCTGAAGATGCATGGTTTGAAAAATTCTCTGAACAGGACCTAACTGGCAACAACATATGGTCAATACAGGAAAGCCAAAGTGGTGATTTGTTATTTGGCACCAATAAAGGCCTGATAATCTACAATCCTGTAAAAAAGAATATTGAACATATAAGCACATTCGATATCAGTTCATTATTTCGCGATAGCAAAGGTGAACTTTGGATCGGCACTTTTGGAAATGGGGCTTTAAAATACAACCAACTTGCTGAAAGTTTTGAAGTTTTTAATTCAGAACGAGGTCTGATAAGTGATATCAGCTTTAGCTTTTTCAGTGACACAAAAAACAATATCTGGATATCGACTAACAAAGGTTTAACCAGGTACTCACCTGATAAAAATATTTACCAAAACTATTCCATTAAAAGAGATGTTGAACTGACTAAAATTGGAATAAAAGCACTTTGCAAAACCAGTGATGGTCTAGTAATAATCGGAGGTGAAGGAGGACTTAAGTTTTTTAATCCCGATCTGATCTTTGAAAACTTTGAGTCTTATCCCCTATATATTACTGACATTAAACTATTTAATAAATCAATCCGAAATCTCGATAAGCAGTTTACTGACATTCCAAGCCTGAAGGAACTAACCTTATCCTACAAGCAAAACTTTATCTCCATTGAATTTGCAGCTTTAAATTATACCGAACCTGAAAAAATAAAATATGCCTATAAGCTTGAAGGCTTCGATGAAGACTGGGTATATACATCGGCTACTAACCGAATAGCAACTTATAAAAGTCTTATGGGAGGTGATTATCTCTTTTCTGTTCGTTCATTGAACACAAATGGCATGTGGAATAATAATGAGGTCAAGCTAAAAATAATAGTCAAACCTCCGTTTTGGGGAACAAAAATATTTAAGATATCTACCGGGCTTTTACTCCTCGTGATCCTTATTCTTATCATCAGGTTTCGGGAAAAAAGAATTCATAAAGATTACCAGTTAAAAGAGGAATTATTACGATCGGAGAAACTGTTAATTGAAAACGAGGAACTAAAAAGGCAAAAGGAACAGTTCGAGGATAAACTTGTAGAGAAAAAAAATGAACTTACTTCAACAGCTGCACATATTGTAGGGAAAAACCAGGCATTAGCAGTAATTCGTGCCGAATTGGACAAGCTTTTACTCAATGCGCTTCCAGTTACAAGAAGAAAACTCGAAAAGGTTATTTTCCAGATCAATATGAACCTAAATGATGAAAGTAATTGGGAAAAGCTCAATCTGAATTTGAATCTTATACAAGATAATTTTTTATCGCGCTTTGCCGAGAAATTCCGTGAAATCACTCATAAGGATCTTAAAATATGTGCATACATCCGTATGAATCTTTCAAACGAAGAAATATCTGAGTTGCTTAATATTTCAAGACGCGGACTGGAGATGAGCCGTTACAGGATACGAAAAAAAATAGGCATGGATAAAAAGATCCAGTTAAACGATTTTATACTACGGTTCTAGAGCCATAATTTCTCTCCTACCTACAAATTCAAAAAGACTACTTTAAGGGTATAAGCGTTACTCTATTAAAATCAAATTTATTTGATCTGATTTTCTGTGTGTTAGGTATTTTTTGAGAGTTTAAATTGAGAACTCCGAAAAATTTAATAGGGTGGAATAATTTCAGTCTATCGTTTACGAAAAATACCTTTCGGTCTCTTAATTAACCGAATAATATCGTAATCTAAAAAATACACTTATGAAAAAAAACTTTACTTTAAAAATTACAATTAACAAAATTGGAGATCAATTTCTTCTAAAGAAATTTAGTTTTCTAATTTACGTACTTCTGATAGTAAGCTTGGTATCAGTCAATGATATTAAAGCTGCTAATTTTGAAGTGGATACAACTGAAGTTCTTCCTGAAGGAGATCTCACAGACACTGAAATTCTGTATGTAAAACTTACGCCTTCTAATAATCAGGTTGAGTCGGACACTATTATTGACGCTGGCTTTGCCCTATCTGAAGCCTCTGTTACCCAATGGGGAGACTATTCATGTTATGTCAGGTTCAGCAACGCAGGCGGTAAAAAACCATATGTTGATGTACGTGACAATATTGCTTCACCAAATATGGTTGCTCTTGATACTGTGTATTTTGAAATGAACCAGGAGTATCATGTTTGGATACAGGTAAACCTTACTGATCAGACGTATACTGTTTATATACAGGCACCTGATGCAGAGGATCCGGTAAAAATTGCTGAAAACGCCACATTCAGAAAAACTCCGGTAAGTGCATTATCCTATTTTAACTGTATGCATAACGGAGATCATAGTCCTGCATATATTGAGGTTTTGGAACTGAATTTAACCGACACCATTGGAATAGCAACTGGGACACCTCCTGTCAGCATCAATACAACAGATGCAGAATCTTTCAATTTCAAAAATTTCCCGAACCCTTTTACCAACAAAACAAATATCAACTATCATTTAGTTCAAAAAGCAAATGTTTCTCTGACTATTTACAATTCTTTGGGTCGGGAAATTGAGACATTGGTAAATCAAATGCAGGATGCCGGTGAATATCAAATAGATTTCTCAGCACGAAATCTGAGCTCAGGTTATTATTACTGTAAACTTCAGGTAAACAATCATTTCGTAACACGAAAAATGATTATTCAATAGACACATGAAAATATCATAACGACAAATCTTATTTGATGAATTTTTAAATTGTTAGTAGTAGTTATTAGGGTATCAGAAAATGAGTCTGATTGTAAAAGATTCAGACTCATTTTAATGATATTCTGAACAAAAAACTGTTAGGTGGTGAATTGAAGTTTTATCACTATTACAATAAATATTATGCCCTTTTTAGAAAATATCTCAACGATTACCTTAAAAATTAACTCTAACAAACATTAGTACAAATCATGAAAAGAATGCAAAGTAAAAAGCCCAAAAGTATCGGCAGTCTTTTGTCTTTTCAAAGACCCATAAAGACTCACGGTACAAAGTTCCAGCTATTATTGTTCCTTGCAATTATTCTGCAGTTGCTTACAGGAAATGTAAATGCCCAGACTACTACAGTTTCTGGTCAGATAACTGACGTTATTACAGGCGAAGCAATCATTGGAGCCAATATTATTGTAAAAGGAACCATAATAGGAACGATCTCTGATAAAAACGGAAATTTTACCTTAGAAACTTCTCCCGAAGCTACCCTTGTTGTCTCCTTTATTGGTTATCTGCCCGAAGAGGTTGCAATTGAAAATCAAAGTGTACTGGAAATTTCTTTGGTGCAGGATTTAATTGGCCTCGAAGAAATTGTGGTTATTGGATATGGTAGCATGAAAAAAGCCGATTTGACCGGCGCAGTCTCAACAATTAACGAAGGAGATTTGGTCAAAACAGCAGCACCGAACATTACCTCCACCCTTACAGGTAAAATGACAGGTGTTATCACCCGCCAAAGGAGCGGAAGACCAGGAGGAGATAGTCCTGACTTTTTAATTAGGGGAAGAAGTACATACGATCCTGATAAGGTTGGCACAAACGATCCATTGGTAGTGATAGATGGTGTTGAGCGCGACTTTGACCGGATTGATCCTAACGATATTGAAAGTATTACAATACTAAAAGATGCTGCTTCGGGTGCCATTTACGGTGCCAGGGGTGCTAACGGGGTTATCTTGGTAACAACAAAAAGAGGTTCCAATGCAAAACCACAAATTACTTTCAGTACTGCATACACCTCTCAAAAACCCACTTTCAGGCCCGAATATATGAGTGCTGGCGAATATGCACAATATATAAATGAAGCCTATGCGAATATTGGTCAGGATTCTTTATTTACAGCAGAAGAAGTACAACAGTTTCAGGATGGAACACTGCCCAGTACCGATTGGTGGGGTGAGATGATGAACAATAGCCCCCCATATACCAGACCAATGTATCGGTAAATGGGAAAAACAACCGTGTTGCCTACTTTTTATCACTGGGGCAAATGGACCAGGGTGGTTTATTTGATATGGCCGATTATAAACGATATAATATCCGTTCGAATATCGACGTAAACTTATCGGATAACCTTACCGTAAGTTTAGATATTTCCGGAAGAAATGATAAGACCACTAACTCAATTGTCGACGAATGGAAACTATATCAAACACTCGAAACCGCTGTACCAACCATCCCCGCTTATGTTCCTGAAGAATTAAGGGAGCCCGGAGATGAACTTGGTTTAAATTATAACGGTACAGCTGGTAGCCCTATGGGTGAAGCTATACATTCAGGTTATATTAAAGGTGAAAACAATTACCTGGAAAGTAAATTTGGATTTAATTATAAAATCCCATTCATCGAAGGTCTTTCTGCCAAGGTAGATTTTTCGTACGATGAACGATTCACCAAAGAGAAAAAATGGAATGTACCCTATACTTTAAATTTTTATACACAAGAGGCAGGTTTAACCTCATCAGTTCCGAGCCAGAGTGTGGTAACACTGAACCAGAAAATCGAAGAAAGGAACAATAAGACCTTCCAGGGAGGTTTCAACTACGGACACTCTTTTGGTAAGCATTCTGTTACCGGCTTATTGCTTTTTGAGCAAACGGAATATAGGTACGATCTCCTCTCGGGTTATCGTGAGCAATTCCTGGGCACAAGCATTGAACAGTTATTTGCCGGAAGCGACGTAAACAAAGACAATGATGGTAAGGCAGCAGAATATGCGAGGCGGTCATTTGTCGGACGTATCGCATATAACTATAACGATAAATACCTTTTTCAGGCAAATGGTCGCTCTGACGGTTCACACAATTTTCCGAAACATAAAAGATGGGGATTCTTCCAAGGATATTCTGTAGGATGGAGAATTTCAAAAGAATCGTTTATGGAAAATATTGGATTTCTTGACAATCTGAAATTACGAGTTTCATATGGTCAGTTTGGTAACGACAATATTAATGAATCATTTTACTACCTGCCTGGCTACAATATCTCAAACGGTTATTTGGTTAGCAATATCTATTATACAGGAATTATGGATACCGGAATACCCAATGAAAATATTACCTGGGAAACGGCAACAACTTTAAATTATGGTATCGATTTTGGGTTGTTCAATGGGAAAATTTCCGGTGAATTCGATTACTTTAAAAAAAGAACAGAAGGGATACTCATTGATAGAGGGGCTGCAGTACCATTATTTGTTGGAGCCAAATTACCCAAGGAAAACATTGGCGTTGTCGATAACTGGGGTTATGAAACAATCCTGCGATACAGAGACAGAAAAGGGAAACTTAGTTATGAGATAGAAGGAAACATAACCTATGCCACAAGTAAAGTTATTAAAAAAGCCGAAGCAATAGGAACCGATGAACGATTGAGAGAGACCGGCAGGCCATTCGACTCCAGATACGGCTATACTGCCCTTGGACTGTTCCAGACCCAGGAAGAAATTGATGCTGCTCCTGTTCAGGATGGAAATAATAATAATTCTATTCATCCGGGAGATATCCGCTACCTCGACCTGAATAATGATAGCATTATTGATGCTTATGACCGACAATATTTAGGCAAGGGAGAAACTCCAGAACTCATTTTTGGTATTAATATGAACGTTCAGTATAAAAATTTCTCCTTAAATGTAAATTTCCAGGGGGCTTCAAACTACACCCGCTATTTATATCTTAATAGTTTTGAGAAGAATTACAACACGTATAGTGTTCTCGAAAATTCGTGGCGCGAGGGTAACGAAGATGCTGAATTTCCACGCCTTGAAGCAAACGGACATTCGCCAAACAACTCACTTTATTCTTCCTACTGGTTAAAAGACGGATTCTATATTAAGCTTAGAAATATTGAGTTATCATACTCTATCACCGATAACCCCTTCCTTGATAAGGTAGGAATAGAAGAAGTAACCATCTCTGCATCAGGTCGCAATTTATGGACTATCGCCAAGAAAGATGGTTTCGATCCGGAAGGTACCGATAGAAGGTACCCGATTATGCAGACGATGAGTATTGGATTAAACATTATATTCTAAAAAGTATAAAAATGAAGAAACTAATATATATAATAGTATTTGCAGCATTTCTTAGTGCGTGCGAGAAGGATTTTCTCGAAAGAGAACCTTTAGACAGGATAAGCAGCGAAGCCGTGTTTAATGACCTTGCTTTGGTTGAGGCATATCTTTATCAAACCTATAATTACATACCGCACGGTTACGATTTTTTGAGCTATTCCCGTAACCCCGACACTCCCGATGCAGGAACCGAACAGGTAGGTTATAACGACCAGGGAGCATACATAATCGACTGCCTTTCCGACCTGCTTGCAAATAAAAGCGGTTGGCCAACATCGAATTCAGTAATAATTCCAGGACAGATATTTTCAACTACCTGGTTAGTAGGATTAGATACATGGGAACGAAATTATAAGGCCATACGTTTAGCAAATTCGATAATTGAGAACCTCGTTGAAAGTGAATTGGACCCCGAATATGTTGCACGCATAGCTTCAGAAGCAAGGTTTATCAGAGCATTAATGTATTTCGATCTTGCCCGCCGTTTTGGTGGGGTACCACTTATCAAAAACACTCTTTCAATTGATAATCCTGATGATCTATTGTTGCCGAGAGATCCGGTTGAAGATGTTTATGCTTTCGTTGATGATGAGCTATCTGCAATTGCCGAATTTTTACCATCGGTTGCCGATTTACCTGATTCAGAATTGGGGCGTGCAACCCGCGAGGCATGCTGGGCCTTAAATGGCCGGGCACAACTTTATGCAGAAAACTATGCCCGCTCGGCTGAGATGTCGAAAAAGATAATTGATTCTGACAACTATGTGCTTTCATCCGACTATAACGCACTCTTCCAGTCGTATGGTGGCGATAATGAAGTGATTTTCGAAATTCTTTTCAACGGTGCTGAGAAGGGTCATTCACTGGATCGTCTGGCTTATCCGTTCAGTCACAGGGCTGACTGGGGATCACAGTATTTGCCAACACAGGAGTTGGTAGAATCGTACGAAATGACCAATGGTTTACCTATTACTGATCCGGCCTCCGGGTACGATCCACAAAATCCTTTCGCTAACAGAGATAGCAGGTTGGCAGCATCGGTATTATATCACGGTAACCTATTTAAAGGTGAACCTATCCTGGTAGCTTTAAGCAGTGATCCATCTATTTTACCACCCGATGCCGATGCCCCCGGGCTTACCGGAAATCATACCACCACAGGGTACTATCTGAAGAAATTTCTCGATGAAACACTTCTGGATGGTCCTGAATTTGGAGTAAGCTTAACAAGCTGGAAAGAGATACGTTTGGCTGAAGTTCTTTTAAATTATGCAGAAGCGCAAAACGAAGCTGTTGGTCCGGACCAATCGGTGTACGATGCAATAAACCAGATAAGGGCCCGTTCAGGGCAACCCGATTTACCAATTGGTTTAAATAAGGAAGATATGTTTGATCGGATTGTTCAGGAAAGAAAGGTTGAACTATTTGCAGAAGGATTCCGTTACTGGGATTTACGGCGTTGGAAAATGGCTGTTGATGTGCTAGATGGTAAAAAAGTACACGGATTGTTCATTACCAAAGATGCGAATAACCCGTCGAATCTGACTTATGAGATAAAGGAGGCAGCTAACCGCCCAACATATGTATTTCTTGAACATTTTTATGTGTTACCTATTCCGCAGGACGAAATAGATAAAGATCCAAACCTGGTTCAAAATCCGGGCTATTAGTAACTAAATTATTATGAAAAGAGAAGATTGTTAAACTTCATATCTTCTCTTTTCAATAATGAGTTTTAAAAAACTATAATAATGCAAATTAGTTTCAAGTATTCAATTTTTGTGTTCCTAATTCCATTGATATGTATAGTATTAGTAAGTTTTAATGTTTCGTCGGAGAATAACAAACGTATTCGCTATTCAATTAATAAAAACGAATGGGAATTTAAACTTGGTGAGGAGACAAATGCCTTTAAAAAGTCTTTTAATGATGCAGATTGGCTGAAAGTTACTATTCCTCACGATTTTAATGAAGGCATAAATGGTGTAAATGATAATGTATTCGAAGGGAGGTTCGATTTTAAAAATGATCCTGATAAAAGGATGATGTATAAAGGTCCCGGATGGTATCGCACTAAATTTTCCTTAGATAAACAGTTTGAAGGCAAAAAAATATTTATTGAATTTGAAGCTGTATCGCTTGAAGCCAAGGTATGGGTAAATGGTCAGGAAGCCGGAAAACATCGGGGGGGGTACACTGCATTCACGCTTGATATAACTGATCTGGCGAAATTCGGCGCCGAAAATACACTTGCTGTTAGGGCTGATAACTCAAACAATTCTGCCATTGTCCCCTGGATGGCAAATGAGAAAAATTCCTTCCCGTATAGTTTCGATTATGCCGTGTATGGTGGCATATACCGCGATGTTTGGATTATTTTAACCGATCAGGTAAAGATCGAAAAGGTTTTCAATACCCCGGTATGCGGTGGTCAGGGTCCTGCAGTTTTAACCATAGAAACAAAGGTGAAAAACTATTCCAGAAAGGAAAAAGTAGTAACCCTAACATCGGAGGTAATCGACCCCGATGGTAACCAGGTTTCAGTATTGAAGACAGAAAAAACAGTAGCAGGAGGTGCGGAATTTAATTTTAAACAAATGGAATCTTCACTGGGTAAAGTTCAATACTGGGATGTTGATGATCCGAATATATATAAAGTTATTTCAACCATAAGCTATGATGGTTCAGAAGCCGATAATTACGAAAGTGTATTTGGTTTTCGGTATTTCACGTTGGCAAACAATGCAGCATTCAGGTTGAACGGGAAGAAAAGAAATATCAGGGGTATAAACCGTCACCAGGATATGGAAGGCGTTGGTTATGCCATGCCCAATGAGCAACACAGGGAAGATGTCAGACTGTTAAAAGAAGCCGGATTTAACTTTATTCGCCATGCACATTACCCGTGCGATGCTGAATTTACAAAAGCCTGCGACAAACTGGGTGTAATGCTCTGGCTGGAAATCCCGCTTACAGGAAGTACATCCGATAATCCGGCATTCCTTGAAAATTGTAAAAACCAACTTACTGAAATGATTGAGCAGCATTATAACAATCCATCAGTAATAATCTGGGGAATCGGTAACGAATCGGACCGTTCAGGTTCTCCCGAATCGGTTTCGAATAAAGTATTCGGAGAGTTAGCTGCATTGGCAGAACAGCTCGATCCCGGTCGCCCTACAACAGGTTGTAACTATGAGTATGAATCGAACCAAAAACTGGTTGACGTATACGCCCCGCAGGACTGGGCAGGCTGGTACTTTGGTACACTAGATATGTACAAACCCACAAGCATGATTGGTGAATACGGAGCCGATATGCATTACCCTAACCATACCGAACAGGAGTTTGATGCAAGCATCGATTATAAGTCTTCGGGCATACCAGAATTCTGGTCGCAGGAGTATGGAGCCTTTCTGCATGAATATAAAGTTTCAGTTGCTAAATCACGATCTGATAGTTTCCCCGGACATTTTGTCTGGGTCGCTTTCGATTTTGCTTCGCCACGTTTAGGCAGGGGTACCAATCCCATCCCTTATATGAATCAGAAAGGTATTATACTTCACGACCATAAAACTCCGAAAGATGTTTACTATTTCTACCAGAGCATGTATCGCGAAGCTAATGACTATCCAATGGTTTATATTGTATCTGAATCGTGGACAGATCGCTGGCAGGAGCCTGCTGCAAAAGATATTTGGGTTTACAGCAATTGCGATTCGATAGAGCTTTTCAACGATTATGGATCACTTTCATTTGGTTCAAGAATTAAGAATGCTGGCCCGCGCGGCGATACAAGATTTCAGTGGGATACAGCTTATGTACAATATAATGTACTCTATGCCGAAGGTTGGTATAATAGTGAAATAGTAGCCCACGATACGCTCATATTAAAGAATTTGCCGGGAGTGGATCGATAGATTTGTTTATGTTCTGGCAGAATGTTCCAAATCAATTTGGTTTAAACTACCACAATATGGTTGATATTGGGGACTTCTGAATAGTTTGGAAAAATAATTGTGCTAGATTTATCCTCAAACTTCATAATCAGGAGAAATATGACAAAGTATTATACCTTGATTGAAATCTTTCTTCTGCTCTAGCTATACATGATAAGTTTTCATTATAGTTTAATTCTTCGATAACAGTTCTATTAATAGCTCTAATTTTATGCAGGTGTTCTCGTTAATTAGGCTTTTTAAAAGAATCAAGGGCCTGGTAGAAAGCATTCCTGGTGTTGGTTTTTACCCAAGCAAATTGCAAAAACGAACTATTCAGTAAGCCTCAATTTTGTCATTTTCTCCATGAATTAAACCCAACGAACGTTTAATTTGTAAAGATAATTTATAGTTATTATCAGTGATAAATACCATGCAACTGCATCACCTGAATTGAAACAACAGCTGCTTGCAGCGTGCGAAGGCATGCCTGCAAGCAATATGTGGATTAATACCGGGGCAATTATCAATAGAATCTTCAAGACTCAATGGTAACAAGGGTTATATAGTAATAAAGGATTCTATCTTTAACCAATAATATCTATTATTTCCTGAGCGTCGGAAGAAAATTTTCTTTAAGGACGTGAGAGTTGAATCTTTAAAGGAGCATCAAGGATAGGACACCGAAAATTTGTTTTAACATAAAATCGTTGCCGTACTCAAAGCACGCTAACGCGTGGTCTTAGTAATGATTTTATGTTAACCACGTGTGGTCGCAAATTTTCTACTGTTGTCGTATAATCACGCCAAAAGCGTAACAGGTGTATGTGCATTATAGCCTGTCCCGACATTTATCGTCGGGATTAAGTTGCTTTGGATGTAAATAATCGAATGTTTATTTACATCCATCAGCTTAATTTGTTAAAAGCAAGGTTAAGAGGTAGGGTGGTTTGCAATCTAAACGTTAGGCAACACGCTTTTTGCGGAAGAATGGTTCTTCTTCGCTCTTCGAGCTTGCGCCTTCGCTGAAGCTTCAGCAACACGCGGACGGCGAATAAGAAGCGAAATGGGTGTGAAATTGTATTCAACGTTATAAGTGAATAATGAACCATAGGAATAATTATATGTTATTTCTCATATAATAATTAAGTAAAAAACATTTATGAGCAAATGTAAAATACAATGTTTACCTACTGTAAAATTATCAAAATACATTGCTCTGTTAATACTAATAATTGTGAATTGTACATGCAATCATTCACAAGAAAATAAAGAAGTTAAACAAATGCCAATACACCAATATACAAATGAGCTTATACAGGAAAGTAGTCCATATTTGTTACAACACGCACATAATCCTGTTAACTGGTATCCCTGGGGTGAAGAAGCACTAAAAAAAGCAAAAAATGAAAACAAACTTCTGATAATCAGCATTGGGTATGCAGCATGTCACTGGTGTCATGTAATGGAACACGAGAGTTTCGAAGATATTGAGGTAGCTGAATTTATGAATGAAAATTTCATTTCTGTAAAAGTAGACAGAGAAGAACGGCCTGATATTGATCAGATCTATATGAATGCAATTCAATTACTGACAGGGAGAGGCGGATGGCCGCTGAATGTAATTGCTTTACCTGATGGCAGGCCGATATATGGAGGTACTTATTTTCCTAAAGAACAATGGCTCTCCACATTGAAACAAATCAGCCGTTATGTGAAAGATAATCCTGATAAAACCGAAGAGCAAGCCCAAGATTTAACACAAGGTGTAAAAAATTCTGAAATCGTAACGCCGGTTAAAGAAAAATATGAATTTTCAATCAATGATTTACACATTTTATATAATACCTGGGATAAAAATATTGACAGGATAAATGGAGGACATAAAGGTGCTCCAAAATTTCCATTACCGGTAGGATACCAATTTTTATTGCATTATGCTTACCTGACAAATAATCCTGATGCATTAAATGCGGTTACAACAACATTAAACA
>CAZMVE010000084.1:0-13668 GCA_964569585.1 uncultured Bacteroidales bacterium
GTGACGATGTGGTAAACGACATTAAGGGTGCCCGGAATGCACGAATCGATCAGGTATATTTCAATCCGGAAGGCAAGGTATTAGCCGTGGCTCCAACTTATGAGATAAAAGAACTTCTTGAGTTAAAGTCAGTGCTCTAACCTGTTCTATTTAGTCTACTGATCTTAAAAAGGAACTTCCTCTGAAAAATCACTATTACGCTGCAGGTCAATATTATCGGTGTTCTCACCAAAATCGGGTTTGTTCATTTTCGATCCGTAGGTTACTGCACCTTGTTCGTCATCCACACTTTCGCTCAGGTCAACAGGTCCAAAGTAATCATCATCCAGTTCAACAAATTTGGCATATTCACTGACAAACTTAAGTAGTACCTCTCCCAGGGCACCATTACGGTGTTTTGACAGAATTATTTCAGCAATTCCTTTAAGTGAGTTACCTTCATCGTCCTGCATAATTCCGTATTTTTCGGGGCGGTGGATGAATATAACCATATCGGCATCCTGCTCAATGGCTCCCGATTCTCTGAGGTCCGAAAGCTGGGGGCGTTTACTGCCGGTGCGGATCTCAACAGAACGGTTAAGTTGCGACAGGGCGATAACCGGAACATTCAGTTCTTTTGCAATACCTTTCAATGCACGTGAAATATTACTGACCTCCTGTTCGCGGTTTCCTCTTGAATCGGGTGTGCCGGTCATAAGCTGCAGGTAATCGATGATAATAATGTCTATATCATGCTGTCTTTTGAGTCGCCGGCATTTTGCCCGCAGTTCAAATATGGATATGGCCGGTGTATCATCGATATAGATCTTTGCATCTTCAAGTTTTTTAATTCTGTAGTCGAGACGTTCCCATTCAGCATCGTTGAGATTCCCGACTTTAATTTTCTCAGAAGGTATTTCTGCTTCACCCACAATAAGTCGGTTAACGAGCTGAATAGAAGCCATTTCAAGACTAAACAGGGCCACTGATTTTTTATGATCGACCGCCATATTACGCGCCATAGAAAGCACAAAAGCAGTTTTCCCCATTGAAGGGCGTCCGGCAATAATCACCAGATCGGAATTCTGCCAGCCACTGGTTACCCTGTCCAGTTTTGTATAACCTGATGGTATACCACTTAAATTATCCTCACGTTTGGCAGCTTCCTGAATGAGATTCAAAGCATCTCTCACCAGTACATTCATTTGAGCTGCTTCTTTCTTTATATGCCCCTGGGCTACATTAAAGAGTTGACTTTCACTGAAATCAAGAAGATCATCAACATCCGTACTGTCGTCGAAAGCCAGATTCTGAATTTCAGTGGCCACGCGTATCAATTCCCGCTGAATGAATTTTTGCTGTACAATGCGGGCATGGAATTCGATATGAGCTGCAGAGGCTACGCGACTTGTAAGCTGTGTGATAAAAGCTATTCCTCCAACTTCATCAAGCTGATCTTGTTTTCGCAGTTCTTCAGGCACCGTTAGAATGTCGATGGCTTTGTCGGACGCAAAAAGATTGAGTATGGACTGGTATATTTTCTGGTGCTCGTCTTTATAGAAGCTTTCCGCTCTGAGAATATCAATAACTTCTATTATGGCATCCTTTTCTATCATAATCGCTCCAAGAACTGCTTCTTCGAGTTCAATGGCCTGCGGAGGCATTTTTCCCTGGTCGATGGGTATGGCCAGAATTTTAGGGGACAAGACTTTTTTTTGTGCCATAATAGTATAAGTGTGATTTTCAGATAGTTTTATTAGTTTTAGGGGACGAAAACTCAGTATTTAAATTTAATATGGCTATTGCTATTGATTGAGGTATTTTTGGTATTCTTTTAAACATCTTTTGCGTTGATTAACATATAGCCTGTTGATAAAATGTGTAAAAGAAAAATGCAATAATTTTAATCGATTAATTACAATGTACTTAAATCGTCCAATGAAAAAAAACTCTAAACTCTAAACTTTAAACTTTGAACCTTGAACTTTGAACCTTGAACTTTGAACCTGTCTATTGAGAGGCAGACATAAAACGGATAGACCCTTATGCTTTTATTTCCCAATGCAAAAATAAATCTTGGTTTAAGAATTTTGGAAAAACGTTCCGATGGATTTCATTCAATCGAAACGGTATTTTTACCCTTGAACCTTACCGACATTCTTGAATTCATTGAAGAAGGAAAAAACTCAACAACACTGACTGTCACGGGAATTGCCCTTGATGGCGATATTGAAGAAAACCTGGTGGTAAAAGTATGGCACATTATGAACGAAAAATTCAAAATCCCACCTCTTTCGATTCATCTTCACAAGACAATACCTGTCGGTGCCGGTCTGGGAGGCGGGAGTGCCAATGCTGCTTTTATGCTAAAGGGATTGAATGAATATTTTGAATGCGGTTGTACCAATGTGGAACTGAAAAAATTTGCCGCCGAACTGGGTAGCGATTGTGCATTTTTTATCGATAATTCACCTATGCTGGGTACCGGACGGGGTGAGGTGCTAGAACCTTTCGATATTGCACTTCATGGGTATGAAATACTTCTTATAAAACCGGATATCCATGTAGCTACTCGTAAGGCGTATTCGGGCATTGTACCTGCAATTCCTAAAAAACCACTGAAGGAACTTATTAAAAAGCCCATTAATGAATGGCAGGAAACTATAATAAACGATTTTGAATCATTGGTATTTAAAAAATATCCTGAAATAGAATTGCTAAAAAATAAGCTGTTGAATATGGGAGCAGAGTATGCCGCCATGTCGGGAAGCGGATCAACTGTATATGGAATATTTGAACCGGGGATACTAGCTGAAAATTTTCAGGATTTTAAAGATTGTTTTGTTTATAAGGGTAGAATACTGCAATAAATTGAGTGGGATCAGTTTTACCTCCAGGAAATAACTTACAGGACTAAATATAGATATTCAATCGAAGCATCAATACCCTGGTAAACAGAGAATAATCATCACGGTTGATACTTTCATCGTCAACTTTCGGAAATATATTTACTACTCCGTATGAATAGCTGAGATCCAGGCTATGACTTTTGCTGCTATGTCCGATTCCAAAAATAATTCCGGCATCGAAGAAATTTTGATTTCTTAAAGGGAAAATACCCTCGCTTATTTCGCTGCTTTTTAATTCTCCCGAAGAGGCAATACCAATGGTACCTTTATCCGTATCACCATTAAAATATTCTAGGTTATGCTGATTGGTTCCCCCCAGACAATAATCGAAAAAGGGCCCGATAAAAGCTCGTAATTCTTTGTATCTATAACCTGTAACTATAGGTAAATCGAGGTAAAGAATGGAATACCTGTCATATCCTTCGGTGCCTGCACCATAAAAATCTTCCGTATCGAAGGCATAGTTTTTTGAAACTAAATTGAGTTGTCCTCCGATAAAAAAAGAACTTTTAACGGGGACTTCAATTCCACAACCAAATGTATAGCCGAAGCGTGGATAGATTTTCGGATTATCAAATAAATTCCAGTCATTCTTTAAATTGGTCAGGTTGATACCCCCGGAAATGGAATATTTGACTTGTGCATAATTTATCAACACAGTCGACAGTAGTACAAGAATAATGATTAGCTTTTTCAATTCGTTAAAATTTCCAGGGCTTAGTTCGGATTTGCGTCTCAAAGAAAAGAAAATAATCTTAATTAGAAAAATTTTAGTTAAATATCTAACTAATAGTATGTTTATATGTTGATGCAGAAGTACGTGAAAAGGTTGTTACCTGCACTAATTTTTTTAATATTCTTTATGAAATAAGAAACACGAAGTCTCATCCGGTTATTTTGGAGCCAGTTTATATAAGTACAGGGCTACAAAAGCAAAAATAAAGTTCGGTAACCAGGTTGCAATAAATGGCGGAAGAGCCCCACTTATGGCATATTGGGCCGAGAATTGAAGGAACAGGATATAGGAAAAACTGACCAGTAACCCGATACCAATGTGCATACCGATACCTCCACGTACTTTTCTTGAGGATACAGAAATACCAATAAGCGTTAGAATATAGGTTGAAAAGGGGAATGAGAATCTTTTATTTCGTTCCACTAACAGCTGATTTACTTTTGCCGAACCCTGCATCCGTTGGTTATCAATAAAATTATTAAGTTCTTTCAACGACATCGATTCTACTACATTGTCGCGCATACTGAATTCAGCAGGATCAAGATTTATTGCAGTATCAAGAACCGTACCTTCTGTGATGATCTGTTCTCCGTCGATATAATCCCGTATATAATAATTTCTTATTTCCCAGGTATGAAGTGATGTATCCCAGCGGATTTCCTGTGACATGAGTTTTGATACCAATTCACCTTCTTCAAATTTTTCGATTGAAAATCTGCGTCCATAGTTATTTCGTGTATTGAAGCTCTCGAGGTACACATAAACACCAGGATCGACCTGCTTATGTACATTCCGTTCCTTGAATCCCTTAGTTGTCTTGTGATAATACTTTTCTTCAAACATAAAACGCTTATGATTGGCACCAGGAATAATATAATTACCCATTAGCAAATTGAACATCACGATGAATGTTGCCGAGATGAAGTAGGGATATAGCAAGCGTGGAAAACTTACACCGCTGCTTAAAATGGCTATTATCTCCGTATTATAAGCCATTCGAGATGTAAAGAAAATAACAGCAATAAATGTAAATAATGGAGCAAACAGAACGGCAAAATAAGGAATAAAGTTCAGGTAGTAATCGAAGATAATACTATGGAACGGAGCATGGGTTTCAAGAAAATCATCGATTTTTTCGGAAAAATCAAAAATAACGGCTATCATAATGATCAGGAAAATGGCACCGAAATAGGTACCTAAAAATTTCATAATAATGTAGGAATCAATCTTCTTTAGACCCAATTTTTTCATAGACGTTGAGATAGTTTTTTCACCATATCTTTTTTCCAGACTGAAAAAGTTCCATCCTTAATTTTCATACGGACTTCATTCATTAACGAGAGATAAAAAGCCAGATTGTGCAGACTGGCAATTTGTGCTCCCAGCATTTCATTTGAAGTAACCAGGTGCCTAAGGTAGGCTTTTGAGTAATAATTATCAACAAAAGAACTACCATCAGGATCGATAGGAGAAAGATCGTCGCTCCATTTCTGATTTTTTATATTGATGATACCTTCCCGGGTAAATAACATCCCATTTCTTCCATTTCGTGTGGGCATAACACAGTCGAACATATCGATACCCATTGTGATAGCTTCTAGCATATTGACAGGAGTACCAACACCCATAAGGTACCGGGGCTTATCAGAGGGAAGAATGGCTGTTACTTCATGTAACATGCTGTACATTTCTTCAATAGGTTCTCCTACCGATAATCCACCCACAGCATTCGCCGGCATATCACACGAAGCTATAGTTTCTGCCGAATAACGTCGCAGATCGCTATAAACACTTCCCTGCACAATGGGCATAAAAAATTGCCGGTGATCGTACAGGGATTTTGTTTTCCTGAACTGATCAATTCCCCGTTTTAACCAGCGATGCGTTAATTCCATCGATTTTTTAGCTTCTTGGTATTCACAAGGATAAGGAGTACACTCGTCGAATGCCATCATAAAGTCAGCTCCGATAACACGTTGGATATCAACAATATTCTCGGGAGTAAATAAATGTTTTGAGCCATCGATGTGTGAACTGAAATGCGCTCCTTCCTCTTTCAACTTACGATTGTCGGCCAATGAAAAAACCTGGTATCCGCCGCTATCGGTCAGAATGGGTTTTTCCCAATGAATAAACCGGTGCAGGCCACCTGCTTTTTGAATAAGGTCAATTCCCGGGCGTAAGTATAAGTGATAGGTATTACCCAGGATTATTTGTGCTTTTATATCATCGAGCAGTTCTTTCTGGTGAACCCCCTTAACAGTTCCAGCTGTACCGACAGGCATAAAAATCGGAGTTTCAATAGCTCCGTGATCCGTTTGAATAACCCCTGTACGGGCATTACTCTTTATATCTTTCTGAAGAATGGAGAACAACATCATAATTTAAATTCGGGGCAAAGATAAAGATTGTGAAAAATATGAACCAGCCATGTTTGTTTATTTTAACGGATGAAAATACCTTTGGTGCTGTGGTAAATTAAATAAACGAAAGAACTTGATTTTACCTCTTCATTATATTGATTATTTCAGATACGGAATTTTTGCACTGTTTGTACTCGTGTTTTTAATTCAGCTTTCCTATTATTATTTCCTTTTTATTCGGATTGCATCGTACAGGAGAAGGCTACATACAAAAAAATATCCCATATCAGTTATCATTTGTGCCCGGAATGAAGCTGAGAACCTGCGAAATAATCTTGCATCAGTTCTTGAACAGAAACATAAAAACTATGAAGTTATTGTTGTAAATGACTGCTCAACTGATGATACAGATGAAGTGATAGGTGAATACATAATGAAGTATAAGCATTTGCGTACCACAACTATTACACCCGATAAAAAATTTACCCACGGCAAAAAACTTGCATTAACGGTTGGAATTAAGGCTGCCCAATATGAGTGGCTGGTTTTTACCGATGCCGATTGTAAGGTCAATTCCGATCAGTGGTTAAACCGGCTCCAGGAGAATTTTACCAATGATACTGATATTGTTCTGGGCTATGGAGGGTATTTACGCAGAAAAGGACTGCTTAATGCCTATATCCGGTATGATACGCTGATGATTGCTTTACAATATTTCAATATGGCACTCAAAGGCATGCCCTATATGGGTGTTGGAAGAAATCTTGCCTACCGCAAATCATTATTTTTTAAGAACAAAGGTTTTGCATCACATTATGGAATACTATCGGGCGATGATGATCTATTTGTGAATGAAACAGCCAGTAAATCGAATACAGCAATAGAAATTCATCCCGATAGTCATACTTTCTCAATTCCAAAACAAAGCTGGCGTTCTTGGTCGAAACAAAAGAAACGCCATTTTTCAACAGCCAATCGTTATAAAAACAAGCATGTTTTCTGGCTGGGACTGGAGCCTTTATCTCGATTATTGTTTTATTTAACTTTTGGCTACCTTATAGGATTGAATATTTTCACCATATTTGTATTGGTTGCTTTTGGTATTCGTTTGATATCGCAAATGGTAATCATTAAATTAGCAATGAATCGCCTTAAAGAGAAAGGTTTACTTATTGTATTTTTCATCTTTGACATTTTCTCATTGTTTATTAACTTTAATATATATCTGTCGGGCGTATTTTTCAGAAGTAAAAAAACAAGATGGAAGTAAACACCAATTTATCGGAAAAAGCACAGAGGGATTTTTTTTTGGTACAACAGGCAACCCGTGGAGATCAGAAGGCATATGCCGAACTTATGGGACGATACCGCGATGCTATCTATTACATGTTGCTGAAAATGGTAAACAACGCAAGTGATGCAGAAGACCTGACAATCGAAGCTTTTGGCAAAGCTTTTAAAAATATCCAGCAGTATACTCCCAACTATGCATTCAGTACCTGGTTGTTTAAGATTGCAACCAACAATTGTATTGATTTCATCCGGAAGCGTAAGGCTACTACCGTATCGCTCGACCAGAATGATGATGATCCTGATAAATCATCACCTGACATTCAGGCATCCACACTTGATCCTGAAGAAGAAATGATCAAGGGACAGAAGAAGAAAATGATGCGTGATATTGTCTCCAAACTTAAGCCACGTTATCGAAAACTTATTGAACTCAGATATTTTAAGGAATTTTCGTACGAAGAAATTGCCGAAGAACTTGAACTACCAATTGGAACAGTTAAAGCTCAGCTTTTCAGGGCCCGTGAGCTTCTGTTTAATATTCTGAAGAACACCAGCAAAACCATTTGATGGAAATCATTTTAAAGTATTTCAGCGGGCTTACTGATATTCAAAACGGACAATATCAGAGTCTCGCAGAAGTTTATCGTATGTGGAACGAAAGAATAAATGTTATTTCGCGTAAAGATATCGATAATCTTTATCTGAAACATGTACTGCATTCACTGGCAATTGCCCGGTACGTGAATTTTACTTCGGGTACACGCATTCTTGATATCGGAACAGGAGGAGGCTTCCCAGGTGTTCCATTGGCTATTATGTTTCCCGGAGTAAATTTTGTGCTTGTCGATTCCATTGCAAAAAAAATCAATGTTGTCAGCGAAGTAATACATACGATCGGATTAACTAATATTGAAGCTTTTCAGGCAAGGGCTGAAAATGTAAAAGGGAAATTTGATTTTGTTATTAGCAGGGCAGTGGCTCCTATACCGCTTATGCTGAATTGGACTGGAAAGAAGATAAAGAAAATAATGCAAAATCAGATTCCGAATGGTATCCTGGCGCTCAAGGGAGGTGATCTGAAACAGGAGACAGCTATTTCCAATCAATTGGAGATTATAGATATTTCCGATTATTTTACAGAATCGTTCTTTGAAACTAAATATCTTGTGCATGTTTTTGTTTAGCAATTGCGACAAATAATCTAAGGTGTTTGAAAAATATATTTCTTTCAATTTCGTAGTAAGCATATTAATATTTTATTTTTGAAAAAAAAAGACCATGAAACAGACATTAATTGTTGTATTTCTCATTTGCAGTGGTATATCACTATTTAGCCAGAATGCCAAATTTGGTGTCTATGTCGATCCTCAGCTTGTTTGGTTAAGTCCTGATTCGCGCGAGATTATTGGTGATGGCGTAAAATTAGGAATTAGCGGAGGACTCGTTATCAATAAATACTTTCAGAAGAATTATGCCATACAGACCGGAATTGCCATTGGTACACAGGGAGGTAAATTGCGCTTTGGAACAGAATCATATTTTACTTCTTACAATGAAGTAGATACTTTGCAAGCTGGCACAACAGTAGATTATTCTCTGAATTATATCACGGTGCCTGTCGGACTCAGGCTAAAGACCAATCAAATAGGATATTTTTCATACTATGCCCGGGTAGGCCTAACCAATCAATTTAATATTAAAGCCAGGGCAACAAGTAGCGATGGAACACTCGATAAAAATAATATTAATGAAGAAATCTTTTTTTATAACCTGGCCTATCATTTTGGCATTGGCATTGAATACAGTATAAGTGAGGATACGGCTCTTGATTTTGGCATAAGCTATCATAACGGATTTATCGACCATACTAACGATAAAACTTTTATTGCTTACTCGCGCAATCTTGCATTGCGTATTGGAGTGATTTTTTAATACTTTCTGGATGAAAATAGCGCTGGCACAGTTAAATTTTACAATTGGAGCCTTTGAAACAAACTCTGAACGGATAATCGATGCCATAAATCAGGCACGTACAAATAGCGCCAATCTTATTGTATTCAGCGAGTTGTCGGTATGTGGATATCCGCCACTCGACCTGCTGGAGCATAAGAATTTTATAGAAAAATGTAAAAATGCAGTTGATTCAATTGTTCCTCATACCCGTGATATTGCAGTTATTTTAGGGGTACCCACTTTAAATACTAAGAGTACAGGTAAAAATTTATTTAATTCAGCACTCTTTATCCGGGATGGGAAAATTGAGCATGAAATTCACAAAGCATTACTACCTTCTTACGATATTTTCGATGAGTACCGTTATTTTCAACCTTCTGAAAAATTTCATATAGTTGAATTTTCGGGTAAAAGGCTGGCAGTAACTATTTGCGAAGATCTATGGTATGAACAGCCCCTACTTACCAATTTCGGTAAGAATAAGCTCTATACTACTAATCCTATGGAAGTGCTGTCGTCTCTGGGATGCGATGCAATCATCAATATAGCTGCTTCTCCCTTTGCTTACAATCACGAAAGTATCAAAAATGAAATTCTCGTTGATAATGCCCGAAAATATGGGATACCGGTATTCTATGTGAATCAGGTTGGAGCCCATACCGAGCTTATTTTCGATGGTGCTTCAAGGGTAATTAACTCAGGTGGTGAAATTGTTAAGCAAATAGCAGCTTTTAAGGAGGAGATAGCCTATTTTGATTTGGATGAGGTGATAGGGTCCAAAACTATAGAACAAGCACCTGAATTGTTTAATCGTATAGGAATGATCCATGATGCACTTATACTGGGTATCAGTGATTATTTTTCAAAGATGAAGTTCACCCGGGCAGTACTGGGACTTTCTGGAGGAATCGATTCGGCAGTGACCCTTGTTTTGGCCACCCGGGCTCTGGGGACCGAAAATGTCAGGGTATTGCTTCTGCCTTCTCAATATTCCTCCGATCATTCTGTCGCCGATGCGGTGAAACTGGCCGAAAATCTTAAGGTACAGTATGATATTATATCCATTCATGATATATTTACTTCATACCTGAAATATCTTGAACCTGTATTTAAGAATATGCCTTCCGATATCGCTGAGGAAAATATACAGGCACGTATCAGGGGTACTCTTCTGATGGCTATTTCAAATAAGTTTGGCAATCTGTTACTTAATACTTCCAATAAAAGTGAAGTAGCTGTTGGTTATGGAACTCTGTATGGCGATATGAACGGAGGTATTTCGGTATTGGGAGATGTTTACAAAACCGACGTATATCAACTTGCACGCTTTATTAACTCAGGGAAAGAGATTATTCCCGAAAACTCAATCAGTAAGCCGCCTTCAGCAGAACTGCGTCCAGACCAAAAAGACAGCGATTCATTACCCGATTATGAAATGCTCGATGCGATACTTTATAATTTCATTGAATTGAGAAAATCAGCTGAAGAAATTATCGCTGAAGGATTTGATGATGGGATTGTGCATAAAACAATCCGGCTTGTTAACAGTAATGAATACAAACGTTTTCAGACACCACCCATTCTTCGTGTAAGCAGCAAGGCTTTCGGTTTTGGCAGACGTATGCCTTTGGTGGCAAGGTATTAAGTTTAAATTTCCGTTTCAGCAGTATGCTTTATTCAATATTATGTTCCTGGAAATATCCGTCGGCAACCACGGTAAGATCTATAGTCTGCTTATTCACTTCCATGGCCGGCAGCAATATAGCAGGTACCTGGCGTTTTCCGTTATTGACCGAGAGATAGGTTTTCGGGATACGTTCCTCAAGGATCATTTGCATAACAATTTCAGCTGTCTTTAAAGCTATTGCCTCGATGGGTTTGTAAACGGTCATAGCCTGGGTACCTGCAATTATTCTGCGGCAGGCTTCGTCTTCTGCATCCTGACCACTGATGTAGGGTACAGGTTCGAGCCCGGCTTCCTGTATTGCTTTCAGCGCTCCTTCGGCAAGTTGGTCGTTTGCAGCAAGAACAGCATCAATCTTCCGATGTCTTTTCAAACATTCTTTCATCAGACGATAACCCTCATCAGGGCTCCAGAAATCTACATACTGATCGTAGATAACATCGATATCGCCCCGTTCCGATAAGGGTTGAATAACATTGAGTTGCCCCAGGCGCAACAGGAAGGAGTTGTTATCCGATACGGCGCCACCAAGAATCGCATATTTTCCCTTGGGACAAACGGTTGAAAGATATTTGGCCTGCAGTTCCCCAACCTGAACATTATCGAAGGAGATATAAAAATCGAGCATACAGTTTTTCACGATCCGATCGTACGATACTACAGGAACTTTATGCTGATGTGCAAGCTTAACAATATTAGCTGCAGCATTCAGATCGGAAGGTATAATTACCAGTACTTTTATTTTCCTGGCCAGCATTTCCCTGGCTAGTTCGTATTGCTTTTCAGCATCGCCTTCAGAAGCCATAAAGATAACTTCGCTCCCCATTTCTTCTATATTCTTTATAAAGAGCTCTTTATCTTTCAACCATCTTCCTGTCTCTGAAACATCCATCAGAAATCCTACCTTTGCTTTACGTGAGCAGTTGCTTAAAAGCAGGAGTCCCGACAGAAAAAGAATAGCAAAATGCAGATATTTTCTTTTCATATAAGTATAATTTAGAAGAGAAAAAATGATTCTATAAGATACAAAATTGTACGACCTTAATCAATGATTTATGAAAGGGTTAAGTGATACTTTTTCGATAAAATTCAGAAATGGTCGTGCTTGTTGAACGATTTAAGTGCTATGCAGAAAAAATGGAGAATATGGATATATGTGGGTAGTAGCTCTACCGATTGCATGGCCATTGACACAACAGGGAAAATATTCCGGATACAGGTTAAGAACAAGGATGCGGTTACCGGAAAGATTTCAGGGAAAGAAGAGGAAGCATCGACACATATTGTCCGGCTCGTAACATCGACAGGAATAAATGATGAATTGCCTCCTGCTGAATTACAGGCTATTTCAAAACCACCGGGATCCTTGTCTCTGAACGAGGGAATTAATTCCCTCCTGATTCTAGGCAATGAACGACCCGATCATTCAGGTTCTGGCGATCTTCAGTCAAAAACAGATTTTTTGGAGCAATGTTTTGAAAATCGTGCGTTGTTTGATCATGTAATAGGAGTAGACGAACAAATTGTTGAGCAGACGGATAAAAAGCTACCCTTAAGTGAAAATGAGATTAACCGTATTCTGCGGCAGGTATTTCAAGAAAGGCCGGGTCTTGTTTTTATTGCATTAAAAAATCTTTTTCTGGAAATGACTTTCTCTAGTCTGTTAAAAACCGCCGGTTACCGGAATGTGGTTGCTTCGCATGAATTTAGAAGTTAGTAGTTAGAAGTTAGAATTGAGTAGATAGTAACTCGATTTTAATTGAAGGATTTAATTATTGTTTAGGTTAAAATCATTATATGAAAGAAAAATCAAAAAATTATAGCGATTTAGTTGTCTGGCAAAAAGCCCACAACCTGGTAATAGAAGTGTATAAATTAACAGGACAATTTCCTAAAGAAGAAATATTTGGTCTTACGTCACAAATAAGACGGGCGGTAATTTCGATTCCTGCAAATATAGCAGAAGGCTTTGCCAGAAAAGGAATAAAGGATAAACTTCGATTTTATAATATAGCTAGCGGGTCGATAAATGAAGTAGGTTATTATTTATTTCTATCAAAAGAACTAGGCTATACAGCAACATTAAATCTAAGTGAAAAAGTTGAAGAGATCGGCAAAATGTTGAATGGATATACTAGAGCTATTCAAATCAAGACATAACACTTAATTTTACTAGCTACCAGCTACTGACTACTAACTACTTTTCCCCTCAAAACTGCGGTTGCGGAGGAATTTTGGAGCAGGGAACCATTCCGCGCCGTTCACATTTCAGGGTGTACAGCAATCCCAATCCCAGGGTGAGATCATTCCACTTGAAATTGTACCGGCATTCGAAAAAAGGATGGAAACATTTTTTTATTTCTGCCGATACTCCTATGCCGGCTTCTATACCCAGGTTGGAGAACTGTCCCTCTCTGTACTGGGTATCATCGTTATTGATCCAGCCGTTGTAGGAAACATTGGCCAGTGTATAAAACAACCAGCGGTCGATGCTGTAAACTCCCAGGTGAACGCTGGAGCCCAGGTAAAATTCGTGCACCGGATTAAAGGGAGGATAATAGGTAAGTTGCGGAACAATACTGATTCCCTCCAGCAGATCAACTTTTTCAAGAGGTATCTCTGCCCTAACGCCCAATCCAAGACTCCTGGTGTGCAGGTTATACACAAGCGATCCGCCCATACGGTTTTGCTGTGCATAACTAATCGTACCTATTCCCAGAATAAATACTATGATCAGAGTTCCCTGGATGT
>CAZMVE010000085.1:0-13667 GCA_964569585.1 uncultured Bacteroidales bacterium
AAGAAACCAATAACGTAAACCAACCGGTAGATGTTAACGTATTTCGCTCCCCACAGGTAGGTCACTGCCCTGTCGCCGTAATACGACCACGAAATAGCCGTTGAAAAAGCAAACAGCAGCAAGCCGATAGAAACTATATATTGTCCGAAGTTGCCGAACAAACCGCGTGTAAATGCCAGGGCTGTAAGAGGGGCACTATGAACAAGCGATTTACCTGTGAGGGTTACCCCGGCAGATTGTATATCGAGGTTACCTGCATGGCATTGCAGAACGCCTGAATAGGGCATTTTATTGGCATTAAGCACCTGTACATCCTCCGCCACCGATCGGGAATTGATAATTGTAATATCGCTGACAGGATGGCCATCGATAACCTGTACTTCTCCTGTGTACTTCCTCACATGATTTACGGTATCCTCTTTCATGAAGATATACAGCGCTTGTTTGTCCGATGGATCCTCATCATTATAGGTACCTTCCAATACAATAGTATCGGCCGGCTGAAAATGGTTCTCATGTTTTTCTTTCCATACTCCCGATGAAAGAATGGTGAGCCCGGTAAGCATACAAATAATTACTGTATCGATAAAGGGTCCCAGAATGGCCACCATACCCTCCGAAACCGGTTCGTGGGCACGCGCTGACGCATGGGCTATAGGAGCCGATCCCTGACCTGCCTCGTTGGAAAAGAGGCCCCGGGTTACTCCTTTTTGAATGGCGAATTTAATGCTGGCTCCGAAGAATCCTCCAACTGCCGCCGTCCCGGTAAAAACATCGGAGAAAATGGATGCTATTGAAGGAAGTATATGCTGATAATTGGCAATCAGTACTGCGAGGGCACCTATGAAATATACAATGGCCATAGCAGGTACAAGGCTTGCCGTAACTTTTGCAATGCGCTTTATACCTCCTATAATGACCAGTCCTAATAAAATAGCCAGGATACCTCCGGTAAGCATGTGTTCAATGCCAAAGCTGGTGAAAAGAATGTTGGAAATACTGTTGATCTGAGGCAGACTGCCGGTTCCGAAGGAGCAAAATATAGTGGATACAGCAAAAATCCCCCCCAGTAAATATCCTGTCTTCAACATCTTTCCGTTGGATAATTTTATATTCAGCCTGCTCTTCATAAAATACATAGGTCCCCCGGCAATACGACCCTGTTCATCTGTTTCACGATATTTGTGAGAGAGCAATACTTCAACAAATTTCAATGTCATTCCCAGTAGAGCAGTAACGAGCATCCAGAAAAGAGCAGCAGGCCCTCCCAGGAAAATAGCTAAAGCAACTCCGGCAATATTTCCGGTACCTATCGTACCTGAGAGAGCGGTTGAAAGCGCCTGAAAATGGGATGTATCACCTTTGTCTTCCGGCTTATCGAAACGTCCGGTCAACACTTTTATAGCATGCCGGAAGTAACGAATCTGGGGGAATTTCAGGTAGAAAGTGAAAAAAAGTCCGGTTCCAAGAAGCAACAATACAAAAAAAGGAGAACCCCCAATGTACCGGTCGATAGAAAGGAGAAAATCATTGATCTGTTGCATCATGAGGCATTGGGATTCAAGGGTTCGATCAAAGATAGCAAAAGAAGGATTTTGTAAAAGATATGAAGGGAGTTTTAACAGCTTTTATTGATACGGTACTATTAATTAAAGTAAAATTTTTGGATTCCAAAATTTTAACTAATTTTGTCGCCTCATTTATAGGAACGAATCCTTTAATTACTAAATAAGAATGGCAAATCATAAATCGGCGGTGAAAAGAGCAAAACAGGATGAACAGCGCAAAGTTCACAATAAGTACTATGCGAAGTCTACCCGAAATGCTATCAAAGAACTGAGAGACACTACGGAAAAAGCTGCTGCAGAAGAGCTTCTGCCAAAAATTACCTCCATGCTCGATAAACTGACCAAAAAAAATATTATTCATAAGAACAAATCCTCCAACCTGAAATCGGGTCTTACGAAACATGTAAAGAGCTTGTAGTTGTTAAGTACGTAATTACACAATAACTATCAAACCCCGTCGGTAACGTCGGGGTTTCCTTTTATATAACTAGCTGTCTTGCTTTCATTTTTATACTATTCCCTGGTTACAACAAAAGCCTTTTTCCTAATGTATTGTTTGCCACTTGCATGAGACGCCTCAAAAAATAAAATATAATAGCCTGTCGGAAGAACAGATCCGTCTTCATTTCTTCCGTCAAAAATATAGCATCCTGAAACACCCAACAGTACTCCATTAGCAAGTATCCGGCATCTTTTCCCATTGATATCGAAAATAAGTACACGGCCCATATAGCCCTCGTTATCCAACTCGTAACAAATGGTCATTACATCATCCCTCCCATCGGAATTGGGAGTGATTGTTTCCGGTTCCAGTGTGATATTGCACTCTGAAATTTCCCCGGCATACTGTGAGTTAGGAGCGGCCGGAGTCATATAGCCTGCATCGGAAGAAGCGGATTGCCAGTTCGAACCTACCATTCCGGAACCATTGTGTGAAATCCGTTCCAGTGATACCCCTTTTGTTTCAATTACTATTTCGTGATGCCATTCGGATGAATAGGCAGCCACATCGATAATACGTTCATTTTTGGATTGCAAAAACAGATTATTCCCTTCGTTCGATAATGTTGGCATATCAGGCATATATATTACTTTTCCAGCCTTTTCAAATTTTCCCGGGAAATCGATTCCCCTGTAATCACCAGCAATCAGACAATATTCGCTCGGTCTCAATGGCCAGTAATCGGTTGTAATAACTTTGCCCGTAGTATTTCTTTCGGAAAGAATTAAACCATAATCTTTCAGGTCAATAGTTTTATCCGAGGTATTGAAAAGTTCAATAAATTCAATCTGGTCAGCAGCAGGATCAAATAAGATCTCATTGATTATAATATCTGAACTATCGGCTTCTTCAGGAACTGAAAATACCAGGTCAGCCGGTTGTTCAATCCTGATCCCTGAACAATCGCTGGGATCGGAAGTCAGATTTATAGTATATTCTGTTCCTGGTTCAAAGGCTTCGGAAAAGAATAATTCTACCCTGCTGGTTAACGGCCATGCAGGTAAAACCTGCACTGGCGAACCAATACTCTTATCAACTGAATAATACAATACAGAACTTACCGTATGGCTGTCAAGCGGCTCCGAAAAATACAGCATGAGTGAACCTGTATCGGTCACTGCCGCCCTCCAAAGTTCGGGTGCCGGATTTATCGTTTGCACATCGTATACGGAATTCTCTGCCGCAGGAGTCCCTCCCCGATAGTCTTCCGACTCGCTCCAGTTATCGCTTCCGTTGCATGCATCCCATGGATTGATCATTTCAAGTGACCAGCCTCCTTCCTTTTTATCCGTGGTTGTATACCAACTGTCATCGTATGTAACAGCATGGATTAATTTCCCCGAGCGGTCCTGCAGAATTAAACCGGCTCCTGAATTGGTAAGTGCGGGAAAATTACCGAGGCCGGCTTTATACAAATCCAAATCAAATTGAAGCAGGTTATCTATATCGCATAGCAATAAATAGGATCCGGGAGAAACAGTAATTCCGGGTAATGTCACTTTTCGCGAATTGGCTGTAAAGCTCCAGTTCTTCAGGCAGATCTCTTTATTGCTTTTATTATACAGCTCAATATATTCAGCTTCAGGTAAAAGTACCCCCGGAGAGGGATCAGCCATTATTTCAGTTATTACTATATCGTAAACGGCGGGATAATACAAATCCAGGGAATTCTCATCCCAAACCGGTTCATTGCCATAAATATCAACTATATCAGGTGATTCCAGCTGATACGTATGCCCGGGAACCATTGGATTAACAAAATTTATTTCAAAAGAAGAAGCAGGGGCCGTTGGAGTTTGGCTGCAACCAATTCCGTCGATACACCAATTCGCTTCGTTATAAATACACACAGGTTCGCTGAATCCAATCTCGATCGTTTGCGGATCGATAAAACTAATGAAATCGACAGAAGGTGAAGTTGTATCCGGAATGAAATCTGCTTCAATCAATAAATCATCGAACCATAATCGCATATCGTATGTAGCTGTATACTTATAGTAAAGGATAAATGCATTAATTGCCTGAAGATCTTCGAAAAGAAAACTCCCAAGATCCTGAGCATCTTCCTCTTCAATCCCGATCAGTAGATTGAAAACTCCTTCCGCACCGGTTAAGGTGAATTCTGCTTCTTTCGTAGCAGGCATATCGAGTTCCCAATTAAATCCCGTATTCAGCAGGCACTCACTAGTTCCATTTTGTATCTTCCAAATTATAATTTCATCACTGTTCCCGCTATAATTCACCCCTATAATTAATCCATCGCTGAGTTTACCCTCATGATCCGGTAAAGCATTATGACTCAAAAACACAGCCCAGTTATTGTTAGATGATGGATTGTTACTGTACCTGATGGTAAATTGCCACAGGCTGGTGTTATCATTCAGTTCAACCGGCTGATGAAAAAAGGCAATCCACTCAGATGCAGCAACTTCACTATCGAAGCAATGCATGAGCGAATAGCTGCCGCTAATAGCTTCGATATCAGTAATACACCAGTGCCCTGAATCAGACTGTATCCATTCCGTTAAATCCCCGTCTTCAAAATCAATCGAAATCCCCTGCCCTAACGAAACTACCGGTATTATTAAAAAAACGTATACCAGTTTTTTCATTCCTAAAAATTTATTACGAATTTTGCACCTATAATTGAGCATTGAAAATACAAATTTTAAATTGTTGTTCAAATCCCTTTGCCGGGATTTTATTATAATATTTCAGTTTTTCATTAAATATTATTTAATATGAAAGTTGCAATAGTTGGTGTGAGTGGTGCCGTAGGACAGGAATTCCTTAAAGTGCTTGAAGAAAGGAATTTTCCTATGGATGAACTTATTCTTTTCGGATCGGAACGAAGTGCTGGCAGGAATTATACATTCAAGGGTAAAAAGTTGGTGGTTAAAGAACTGAAACACAACGACGATTTTAAAGGCATTGACATCGCGCTTACATCAGCCGGAGCAGGAACCTCAAAAGAATATGCTACCACCATCACAAAATATGGTGCTGTAATGATCGACAATTCCAGCGCTTTCAGGATGGATACCGATGTACCTCTGGTTGTGCCGGAAGTGAATCCGGAGGATTGTAAAAACCGGCCACGAAATATTATTGCCAATCCGAATTGCTCCACCATTATTATGCTGGTAGCTATTAAGCCTGTCCACGATCTTTCACCAATAAACCGGATTCACGTTGCTACCTATCAGTCTTCATCGGGTGCTGGAGCCGCCGCTATGCAGGAAATGGAGGATCAAACCCGGCAGGCACTTGCAGGACAGCCTGTTACAATTAATAAATTTAAGCACCAGCTTGCATTTAATGTTATTCCCCATATTGATGTTTTTCTGGATAATGATTATACAAAAGAAGAGATGAAGATGCATTGGGAAACCCGCAAGATGATGCACGCCGATATTGATGTGAGTGCTATTACCGTCAGGGTTCCCGTATACCGCGCACACTCCGAAGCCGTGTGGGTTGAAACCCGCGATGAGCTTTCGGTCGATCAGGTGCGTGAAGCCATGAAAAAAGCACCGGGCCTTGAACTTGAGGATGATCCTGAAAAATTCAAATATCCCATGCCGCTTTTCGCTGCGGGAAAAGATCCGGTATATGTAGGAAGGTTAAGAAAGGACATAACCCATCCTAAAGGTATTACTTTCTGGTGTTCGGGTGATCAGATCAGGAAAGGAGCGGCACTCAATGCGGTACAAATTGCCGAATATCTTGTGCAGAACAAATTGCTTTAAATGAATAAGGACTGTATCAAAAGAAAAATTAATACATACATTGATCTGATTTCTCTGTGAAACTCTTTTATAATTCTCTGTGATACTCTGTGGTTTTAACATTTTAGAATTGACCACAGAGAAACATTGAGCAGACCCAGAGTGACACAGAGACCTTTAAGACATCCCTTTCCCCTTGAATACATGAATTAAAAAAGAAATTTATCGTACGGATATCGGGTACGATGAATCCCTTTTACTTTATTGTATAACATGGTTTTCAGTTCCTCAAGGTTTTCTTTTGTCCGTGCCGATACAAAAATACAAGACATATTACTCTTAGCCATCCAGGTTTTTTTCAGATCTTCCAGTGTAAAATTCTCCCGGGTCGAAGGAGTGAGATCGTCATCTTCCTTCGGAGTAAATCTGTAAACATCTATCTTATTAAACACCACATAAGTTGGTTTATTGGTAGCTCCAATGTCACTGAGTGTCTGATTAACAATATGTAACTGGTCCTCAAAACCCTGATGCGATATATCTACAATATGTAGCAGTATATCCGATTCCCTTACCTCATCGAGTGTCGATTTAAAGGATTCGACAAGGTCGTGGGGCAACTTGCGGATAAATCCCACCGTATCGGAAAGAAGAAAAGGAAGGTTACCAATCACAACCTTCCTGATAGTGGTATCGAGTGTTGCAAATAATTTATCTTCGGCAAATACTTCCGACTTACTGAGTAAATTCATCAGGGTTGATTTCCCCACATTGGTATACCCTACCAAGGCAACACGCACAAGATTACTACGGTTTTTTCGTTGCGTAGCCATCTGGCGGTCGATCTTTTTAAGCTGCAACTTGAGCCGTGCAATTTTCTCGCGAATTATCCGGCGGTCGGTTTCAATTTCAGTTTCACCGGGCCCCCTCAAACCTATTCCCCCGCGCTGCCTTTCGAGGTGTGTCCACATGCGGGTCAACCGGGGTAATAAATACTGGTATTGTGCCAGTTCGACCTGTGTTTTGGCATGTGCCGTTTTTGCCCTTCCGGCGAAAATATCCAATATCAGGTTTGTTCTGTCCAGGATCCGGCACTCTAATTCACGCTCAATATTCCGCAGCTGACTGGGAGAAAGTTCATCGTCGAAAATTACCAGACTTATCTCCTGCGATTTAATGTATTGCTCAATTTCAAGCAATTTTCCCGCTCCAATATAGGTTTTCGGATTCGGGATATCTATTTTCTGGGTAAAAGTCCTGACAGGAATGGCTCCCGCAGTTTCAGTAAGAAATGCCAGTTCTTCGAGGTATTCTGCGACCTGTTCCTCTGATTGCTCCTGTCTGATGATGCCAACCAGAACGACCCGTTCTTTTGCTACTTCCGTTGAGATACCCATTGCCATTAATCATTCATTCCGGCCGGCAAAAATAGTATATTTCCGATGCAAGAAATAAATTCGTTGTAAATGATTTAATATATCAAATTCCTATTATTCCGAATCGCATCCGTAATAGCCTGATTCAGAACAGGCGCACAGTCAAGCAACATCCTCATGTCATCGGGGTATGAAAGTTCATCTACGTTGATCAGGTCCCAGTCTTCGCGAAGTAATGCATCGCGGTCCCCGACTGCTTTTCCGGAGACATGTTCAAAGATTGTAGTCCCCGCAACAGGTTCCTTTTTCATTAGTCGCCTGGGATTCACCGAAACAAAATCAATATCGCCCTTTATAGTAGCCGATTTAAATTGTCGGGTTTTAATAACCGTACAGACCAGATTTTTATAACGTGGTACTTTAATATCATTCCCCAGGCTATCTTTCATTACATTCCCCCTTGAATCCAACACATATTCGTATCCATCCTGCACCTGTTTACGGCGCATATATTCGGTTGTCTCCATAATAGGTGGCGTTACTTCCATGTACCCCAGTTTAATATTGATCTGGTAATCGTATGTTGTTTCCCTGTCAATTCTTCCCAGATGATATTCAACCCAGGTGCTATTCAGATCAGAGACATGAACACTTCTTACCTCATCATAAAAACCAGCTGGAAATTTAATAGGAAGCTGACTTTGCAAATCAATCAAAACCCTGCTTATTCCAAGATAACGAGCATCAGTAATCAGATTTTCAAGATTTGGATAGTCGCTTGACCTATAATCCCGAACTTTTAAAAAATCGAAATAAGCCTGTCGGCAGCTCTCTTTTGTGTTTAAATCCATCTGTGCCAATCCGGCTTTATAAAAGTAATCCGCTGCATTTTTTTTAGCTTGAATAATTTTTGAATTGTAATCAATGTTTGGATAATTTACTTGTCTTCCGCTTATAGTAAGAGGTAAAACCCGTTGAACATTTTTCTGTCGGTTATCCAATGCAGAATACCGGTGAAATATTTCTTCCCAGTTTTCAGGCCGGTTTTCTTTAACCAGAAAATCAATACGTTGCTGATCACGTTGATTGGCTAACTTATATGCCTTATCGAGAAGGACTTTATCCTCATTTTTAGCTTTCCCTTTTAGAATTATTTTTATCGATTTATCGATTGCAGCATTATAATCTCCTTTTTGTAATAATTTCTCAGGCGATCTGCAACTTGCCAAAAGAATCAGAAATACAGCAATACTAATATGTCTTTTCATGATAATTAGAAAATGGTGTATTATAAATATACAAAAAAGCCCCGGAAATTTTCCGGGGCGTAAATGTTTTTAATCCTATTCGATTATTGCAATACAAAAACAATTGGGAATGTAAACTGTACTTTTACAGGCCTTCCCCTCTGTTTACCGGGAGTCCATTTTGGTGATGATTTAACAACACGTACAGCTTCCTTATCAAGTGCCGGATCTACACCACGCACAACCACTACATCGACAACCTCACCTTTAGCATTCACAGCAAACTGAACGAATACACGCCCGCTTATTCCATTTTCGGCAGCAATAGGTGGATATTGAAGATTCTTACCAATCCATTCACGGAATTTTTCTTTCCCACGCCCCTGAAACATTGGCATATCCTCGACAATAAAAAATACTTCTTCTTCTGCCTCTTCTTCATCGGAAATGGGAATGAAGTCGAATTCTGTATCTTCATCGGCATCAATACTTTCAAAATCAACCTCATCGATTTCCACATCATCCTGAACAATATTGATAACTTCAATAACCTGTGGAGGTGGCGGAGGTGGAGGTGGCTGTTCCGGTTGCTGACGTGTAACCGGTATAATATCTTCTTCAGCTTCGCCCGATTGAACTCCTCTTAAAAGTTGATTGTCTCTTGGCCGTGTTGACCATTCGAAGGCAACAAGGGAGATGGCAAGTGCCACCACAACACCAATTTCAAGAAACAGACTTTTCTGATTCTCCAGGTCTGCTTTTTTGCTTTTCTTGATTTCCATTCTATTTTATTTAGGGGCTTAAAAATAGCTATTTCTTAGGTAAAGCCAAAGAAATATCGATCAATAATTTTCAAGAATTCTGCCAAATAAAAATGTAATTAATTTCTTTAAGCATTTGAGGATACTTCAGATCAACTTTTTCTGATATAAACAGATCACTATTTATTATTATCGATTTTTTCATATTTTTGCTACCTCAACTAAGGCAGTTATCTTGATAGTAGAGTATCGTACAGGATAATTTTTAAAAGATTTTCTTTTGTTAAACTTAGTTGCGATCTTTGAATCAGGAGGTTTAGCTCAGTCCCGATAAATAAGAAATTTTTAATTTCGTGATTTATCGAGGATGCTCGAAAATCATTCAAAATCATAGATTTCTTGATTTTCGGCATTGGCTCAGGCAGGGAGTACATGACAGTGTTAATCGTTGTTCTTTACTAAATGGGGGTTTAGCTCAGTTGGCTAGAGCGTTTGGCTGGCAGCCAAAAGGTCAGGGGTTCGACTCCCCTAATCTCCACTAATTGCTTCAAATAGCCTTCTAAAGCCTTTATTCTTTTGAACCAGTACATCCGTCAGCTGATTACCCAGGGTGAAAATCAATACCTCGATTTTAAATATGAAATATCCGATGCAAAGAAAATTGCCCGGACCTTTTCAGCATTTGCCAATACCGGTGGAGGAAAATTATTGATTGGAGTAAGAGATGACGGTGCCATCAGCGGTATTACAACCGATGAAGAGGCCTATATGCTCGATTCGGCTGCAAATATTTTTAGTAAGCCTCCAATCGAATACTCCATTAAAAGCTGGTTAATAGATGGAAAAACAATCCTGGAAGTAAGCATTCAAGAAAGTAAAAATAAACCCCACCTGGCACCCTGGAAAAATGATTTATGGAGAGCCTATATTCGCTTACATGATGAGAATTTTATCGCAAATAGTGTCCAGGTAGAAGTATGGAAAAAATTAAGCAAAGGAAAGCCGGTTCTTGTAAAATACCAAAAAAACGAAAATATGCTGCTATCGTTTCTCAGGCAAAACCAGGAAATCACCATCAATGGATTCTGCAAACTAGCTAAAATAAAATATCCTATAGCTAAAAGGATATTGGTTAACCTTGTCGCTATCGGAATTATTAAAATTCATTATTCCGAAAACTCCACAACTTATCGGTTGAAAGAAGTCCCGAAATCGTAATCAGCGTTTTAGTTCTATTAATTCTGTTTGGCCTGCCAATTTACTATCAGTTGAATAACTTACACTCTTTATTAAACCAACATTTTTACTATACCATTCGATGGAATTGCTGACAACTGTGAGCCCAAACCTGGACGTAACTTTTTGATCTATTTTATAACAGGAAAATGTCCCGGCAGCCGTGGTTACGCTTTCCTCTCCTTCCACAATTCTATCGGATATTAGAATTGTTACTGTCATTATTTTAAATCCATTGGTGATAATATCAATCGTCAGGCTTCCATCTTTTAGCTTATCCCCAGGGTTAAGGTGATCAGGCATTTCCAGGTTATCGGTAGTAACAATCAGGTCCATATCATAATAAGCGGTCATTAATTGGGGAGAGAGAAAACTTTCCATATCAATGTAAAAAATTCCGGCTTCACACTTAACTTCCAGTGTTGATTCATTCAATAATTTATCCTTATCGTCGTAGGTCTCAACCTTAATTATCGCTTCGGCCCCATTGCCCGATCCCTTGTAAGCAAGGACTTCATGCACCGATTTACTGCTCGGTTTTGACTTTTTGTCATAATGTTGATAAACAATTCGGGCACCCTCCATTTGAGGATAATAAAAAGAACATTCCTGAGCTGTTGCCAGGAAAGGCAGAAAAAAAACTATAAGCCATGCAAATACATTATGTTTCATATTATTTTATTTAAAATTTACTTGAACACAGAAAAAAAGCGACAACATTTACTAAATCTGTTGTTCATTTCTTATGATAACTACGACTTTTTCGAAAAGAAAAAATTATCGTATATTGATTTTTTGTTGACAAAGTTTTGATATTTTAAATTTCACTATTAAATATGGTTTCGAACAGAACCAGTAAAGAGGATAAACAAAATTTTCAGCTAACTATTTTCGAGAGTGCACTGATTGGTATGCTTATCTTTTCTTCGGAAAATAAAATCTTGAAGTATAACAAGGAAGCTGAAACATTGTTTGAAGATCCGGGGCAACTAAACAAAAAATCATTCCATGATCTCTTCATTATTGATCCACCTTTAGATTTTAAAAAATTGTTTTATGGTTCTGATAAGACTATTAATCCCTATTGGGAAAATATCTTGCGGATCAAACGAAAAAACAAGGAAATACTGTGGGCAAATGTTCGTTTAAATCAGATCGATAATAAAGCTATAGGCGATGAACTGATCTTGTGCCAAATACATAAAATTTCAACATCAAACGATCCAAAAGATAAATTTGAGTATAATGCTCATTTGCTCATTGAGTTAATAAATAATATCCCTGATAACATTTTTATTAAAGACACAAAAAGTCGATTCATATTAGCAAATACCTACGTTGCAAGATTAATGGGTGCCAATGTCCCAGATGAAATCCTGGGCAAAACTGATTATGACTTTTGCCCAAAGAAACTGGCAGGGAAATACCGCAAAGATGAACTTGAAATTATTGAAACCGGAAAAGCAAAATTGAATATAATTGAGCAGGTAATCGACAAGAACCATAACCGTAAATGGTTTTCAACCTCAAAATTACCCCTGAAAAATGAAAAAAGCGAAATTATTGGTATTATGGGAATTGGCCGGGATATTACTTTGCTCGTTAAGGAACAAAAAGCCTTACGAAAAGCTAAATATGAAGCTGAAAAAGCCGATAATCTTAAATCAGCATTTCTGGCCAACATGTCGCATGAAATAAGAACGCCTCTCAATGGAATATTAGGTTTTAGTCAGTTCCTTTTACAATACATCCCTCCCGATCCGAAAGCTGAAAAATATGTCGACTTCATACTGCAAAATGGTGTACGACTATTAAACCTAATTTCAGATATAATTGATGCTTCGAAGATTGAATCAAAACAACTCGAAATTACAAAACGCCTTTTTTCTCTTAATGAAATTTTCATACAATTGGAACATTCAGCAAATGAAAGTCTCAGATTATATGATAAAACACATATTACACTAAAAACTGAATTATCTCTGCGCGACAACGAATGTTATATTTATAACGATGATCAGAGAATAAAACAGGTGCTTCACAATTTTCTGGTTAATGCTATAAAATTTACACAGCAGGGAAGTATAAATTTTGGCTATTGCATTGCTGAAAAACGTTTATATTTCTATGTTAAAGATACTGGCATTGGCATTAAAGATGAAGATTCTCATACAATTTTTGAACGCTTCACTCAGGTTGATAATTCTATAGGCCGAAAATATGAAGGTACCGGTCTGGGATTATCAATTGCAAAGGGTCTTGTACTGCTCTTGGGAGGTGAAATAGGAGTTAATTCACAAAAAGGCAAAGGTTCAGAATTTTTCTTCACTCTTCCTTACGTTAACAAATCACCCACCATCCAGATAACCAATAAGGAAACCGAATCTCCTGAACAAAAAAAGATATAATTTATCGGATTTAATTGTAAACTATTGAATTCGCGCCTCATAATAAAGAGTGTTTCAGGTACTTGAAATTATCTGAATTTCAACCCGATCTGATCCTTCATAATTATGATACTTAATAAGGAATGCTTATACATGCAGTCACTCAGTCGATAATAACCATTTCCTCTGCCAAATTACGTTTTGTCCGGCTCTTTTGTTCCTTCTCAATGGTTTCCCGATAGCAACAAACGATATCAATTGCCAGGGATTCTGTATACCCAATATTAGTTCCAGATTCTTGCGTGCAAAGAGAGGCCCTGTCATCCAGCATGTTCCATAGCTTTTTTCAGTGGTTGCCAGTAAAAGATTTTGAATACTGGCTCTCGCACTTTGTAAATCCGGAAAATTTTTAATGCGCTCAAGTTCCTCATGTGTTAATGCAACTCCTTTTTCGAGATCAGTTTCATATGAATGCCCCGCTAATGCTATAAGCATTGGCGCATTCCTGAAAAAAATAGAAAACCAGGTAGCCTGATTCTTAAGGATTTTTGCCATACGTGAAGCACTTTCAGGTATATCGGCTATCTCATTTGTGATAGCAACCACCATTTTCTCAAGCACATCGCGTTTGCTGATAATGTAATACTTCCAGGGTTGATAACTATTTATACTGGGTGCTAATCCTGCGAGTCGAATTATATCCCTGATGTTATCCATGTCGAGTGGTTCGGAATTAAATTCCCGAACACTTGTTCTTGCTTCAATGACAGATACCAAATCCATAGTTCCTATTTTTATTCAACATATAAAATTAATTACTTTAAAACTTTAATCTTATCTGCGCGGAAATTAAGTTTTTTCC
>CAZMVE010000086.1:0-12961 GCA_964569585.1 uncultured Bacteroidales bacterium
CAAGCACGGTTCTGTGAGAGGTTTAGGGGTGAGATTCCCCTTTACCTACTCGACTGATAGTTTTACAAAGAAGCCAACATTAAATCATTTAATGAAGGTACTAAGTTTATTATTACTGTTTGACACTTCGAATTAACTCACCCTTCGACTTCACTCAGGGTGACAATCAGGGAACAGGGTAATGCTGAGTTATTGACATTCAGGGTATCGGGATATGCTGAATGGGAGACAGTTCATGCACAGGGTCATGCTGAGCTAGTGAAATTCAGGGTCTCGGGTCATACTAAACGGTTAATAATTCGTGCACAGGGTCATACTGAGCGGAGTCGAAGTATGGGCGTAGTGGTAGCAAAAGTGTTTGCATGCTCTCATTAGAAAATTGCATTGTATCTGGAATAAACCATTATCATAAAAAAAGCCTGCAGGTTTATTTGCAGGCTTTAACTTATTACTCAACCTAATTTATATGAACGAAAAGAATCGAAGAAGAAAAAACTCAACTAGCACTTATTGATTTCTTTTAAGTCTTCTATTCAGTTTTTTAATGGCTATCTCAATCGATTCGTCAGGTTTAATGGTATTGTATTCTCCCCAGAAATCTTCATCCTCAAACACATCTACCTGATCGGCAAGGAAATCGGAATATTTTACCGATACCTTGTAAGGGAATTTCTCTACATTCTGCGTATCACGATCGGTGATAGCCATCTCGAACATGGTATTGATGTTTGTTTTAAAGAGTTTCTTGTCCCATTTAATTTTAAATACAACCTCGGAGCGGACATAATTCAATACCCACATACCTTCAATTTGCCGGTAATTCACAAGGTAATGTCCACTTTCGACATCAATTTTCATTGAAGCAGGTTTCTTCTTGACCAGCATCTTGGCTGCATCTTCTATGCTCATTTCACTGATTTGAAAATCGATACTGGTTATGGCAAACGATTCTATATCGATGTATACTTTACCCTGATACAGGGGGTATTCCGTACTGATTTTCTGGTTGAATTCAATAACGTAATTGTCCCTGTCGTTCACTTTTACAATGCCGTTAAGTGTAAAAGAATAGTACTCAAACATTTCAGGATCGAGAAGGACTCCCGGATTTTTAACAATGTCGAGGAACATGGCAGTTCGCGGACCTCCCTGGAATTTTACAAGAATAGTATCCATACGTTTCACATCCTTACTTTTCCGGCCTTTGTATATTCTTACACGGTCAAAATCAAAATTCTCTTTATATCCTGCATTATAGATATCCAGAACAGCTTCCGATACCGAAACATAATTCCGGTTTTGTTTGATGGTTTCGCGATAGAAACCGGTTTGCATTTCGGGAAAATTGTTGTAGTTGACACGTGTTTTACTTAAAGCAGTCCTTATCAATTCAACCGGATCGAGATTTCTGATTACCAGTTCTTCAATAGGAATTGCATATTCTTCCAGAAGAATTGTTTTTTCACCCTTAAGAATACTGTTTATAGCTACCTCCTTGTTTTTATAACCAAGGTGCGTGATGGATATAGTTCCTTCTGTTGTTTTTCCCGGAACCTTAAGGATAAACTCACCGTCGGAGTTGGTCACAGTTCCAATATTACTACCACTCTGAAATACCGATGCAAAAACAACCGGTTTTTTAGTTGTCTGATCAATTATCTGGGCAGTAAGTGTGGTATACGCTACCGAATCTTTGCGAGCATTTTTCAAATGCCTGTCGTTACCGGCATTACTGGTTTCTATTCCGATAAGTACTAAAACCAGGCTCAATACTATTACTTTTCTCATGATATTGGTTTTTATATTGTTATTCGATCATTCATCATATTCTGGTAAGCTTACACTTCTAAGACATATTATTAATTGTCCGCACGTATTTTATACGCTGAAATTAGTTATTTTATCTTGCAAATCAGAATCTTAAGGAGTTATAACAAGCATACTGCCTATTACAAGTTAGTATCCGTTTGCTGTGCTTTTCATTGGCTTTTTAAAGCAGGTAATATATTTTGATCTGATGTAGGGAGAGTCTGATTTTTTTGCCAGTTTTGTAGTATCTAAAATCAATATACCATGATCTTAACAACAACCAACACACTCGACGACAAAAAGATTGTTGAATACATCGGAATTGTAACCGGAGAGGCCATTATCGGAGCCAACATTTTTAAGGACATATTTGCTACTATTACCGACATAGTAGGCGGTCGTTCCGCCTCTTATGAAAAGGTGCTGCGGGAATCGAAGGACAATGCCTTACATGAACTCGAAGAAAATGCACGGCACCTGGGTGCCAATGCCGTGATAGGTATCGATCTCGATTATGAAACCATAGGAGCAAGTGGCAGTATGCTAATGGTATCAGCCAGTGGAACGGCTGTACGCTATCAATAATAAGGTATGCGAATCGCCGAAAAGCTGGAATAATTTTCAATACTCTTATGCTTTCCTTTTCATTCAGAAAATATAGTATTTTCTATTGGCACATAGTACCTGTGCTCTTCCTTACATGTATTTATACTCCAATATGTAGGGGGCAAAAATTTTTACCCGATACCCTGTTCGTCGAATTTCGGGGTGATTCCCTTATTGACATGGGTCCGGTTAATATTATGGAAATTAATGACACAAGAAACGAAAATCCAAATTTTGTCAGGTTCGAGACCAGGAAAAAATACATGTTAATTCCGGTTGACTACGAAATTTATACAAAACAATCTCTAAGTTTCGAGATCCTTTCAGGGATTTCCCGTGATACCGGCCGGAAATACAATTATATATTGGATATCAGAAAATTTGAGATCGAAACTAAAAAACGACGTTTCAGCAAGCAGGTATACCTGGTGGCGGATATTCCGGTTTATGAACGTATTGCTGATACCAATCAATATTTGGGCACCTTGTACTACGATTATTTGTACCAGCCCCTGGCAAAGAAGGAATCTCCCAGCGAATCGACAGAGAATTTATTATGCAGGTGGCATACCGATTTTAAGATCGACCTGCTCACTATTGAATCGGTTTCATCGGGTACCACTCCTGATATAACCCCAAATTTTATCAGCGATCCAAAGATCAAATCCTTATATTTGAATACAATCGGAGGAACATTTATTGGCCTTGACTGGTGGGGTGTACAGGGAGAAGTTTATTTTACACGTCCGGAAACCGATACAAGGAATCATTATGCTTCGGGCATAATACGGTATCAGAATAATCCCGATTATGAATCCTTCGCCATGGGGAAGAGTTCTGAACATTATACCTTGAGAAGGAACAGGAATTTAGTTCTGGATGCCGATCTGAATATTCTGCTGGGCTTCTGCAAATGGAAGGATATAGAAATTCACAATCCCACATTATACCAGCTATTTGACATGGAACTTTCATCGGTTCAGAGCATAGTCTATAATCCGTTAAACGCCAGGGGAATAATAGCACGTATTGGGGTGATCGAAAATATAAGTTATGTGATTAACAAGAAGTTGAAAATACAGGCTGGATTATTTCTGGGTCTGGGATTTAAATTATAAAGCATTCTATGGCTAAAAAGAATAACATACTCCGGTTGTCTTTCATAGTGTACGCTTTGTTGAGCTTATTCATTAATTCTAATGCACAGCACTACGCTGTTTCAGGATATATTGTCGATGCCGATACAAAAGAAACATTAATAGGGGCCAGTATTTATGAATCCGTTACCGGCAAGGGAGTAGTTTCCGACCGTTATGGATTCTTTCAGTTTGCAGGACTACCCAGTGGAAAACATATATTTATTGTGTCCTTTATTGGCTATGAAGCATTGGAACTGGAAATACAACTAGCCAATAAAAGTGTCACGCTGTCTGATATTAAACTAAAGCCCCGGCCATTGAAAGTGGATGAAGTATCCATTATAGGTGCGAGTCCCGACAGGGCAGCCGACCGCCAGGTAGAAACCAGCATGATAGAATTGTCGCCCAAAACCATTCAGTCGATCCCGGCGGCAGGAAACGATGTTTTTTCGGCCATTAAATTTCTGCCTGGGGTCGATCGCACTGAACCTTTTTCGCCCCTGTTTACCGTTCGGGGAGGAGAACCGGGCGAAAATGCCGTAATGCTCGATGGTGTGATGATTTATAATCCCTATCATTCGAGTATAAGCTCCGGTATTTTTAATACACAAACCATAAAGTCAGTCGATATGCTGGTGGGAGGTTTTGGAGCCGAATACGGAGGCCGTAATTCATCGGTAATGTATATTTCCACTAAAGACGGAAACAGCTCCGAATTGCATGGGGAGATTGAACCCAGCACTTTCCATTCCAAAGCTTTTCTTGAGTTTCCTGTTGGTGAAAAAGGATCGGCAGTAGTTGCCGGGCGTTATTTTTTCGATGTTTTCTCCTACTTCATATTTCAAAGCAATAGTTATTTCTACGATTTTAACTTGTCGTACACCTACCGTTTAAACGCAAAGAACAGGCTGACATTTAAATACTTCCAGTCGCACGATCGCGGTAACATCGATATGAATACTTTTTACAAGTATCTCGACAATACCATCGGATGGGATATCTATGAAAACTTCCGGTTCAATCTGATCAATCAATGGACCAACAGGGCAGCTACCCTTATTCATAAATGGGTCGTCAATCCAAGGATTTATATACGTTCACAAGCCTATTATTCCTCGCATAGCTCAGACAATTTTTCCGGAATGGATCTCCAGTTTCCTATTGTCATTGAATATGATTCTGACGAATCGCATAATGACACACTTGATTTCTTGTTAAAATCGAGCTCTAACTTTAATAACCAGATCCGGGATATTTCAGCCAAAAGTCAGATAAACTATAAACTGTCCAGGTTCAGTACATTCACTGCAGGCGTGGAATTTAACCAGTATCATTTTATAAATACAGCTGAAATCAACAGTATCGACCAGGGTGAATTAAAAAAAGAACCTAATCAATGGTCGGCATTTGCCGAGGATAAATTTGAGGCCGGACTCATTATACTGCGCCCGGGAGTTCGATGTACGAAATATGGAAATAAGTTATGGTATTATGAACCCCGTATCAACCTGGTGGTTGCCTTACCGGCTGCTTTAAAACTAAGAGCTGCATGGGGTACGTATTACCAATATGTGATCAGCATGAATACCAACGAGGTGGAAATGAACCAGGCCGTTGATTACTACTTCCCACTGAGTTCCTATCAACCGAGTAAATCAATCCACTATATAGCTGGAATCGACAAGCAGCTCAATCCACAAACTGTCCTTTCGCTCGATGTTTACTATAAAAATATACCACGAGTCTATACTTTCGATATAAGTCAGACCGATGTTGAAGTGATTACACTTTCCGATAAATTGCAGCAGGGATCAGGCGAAGCTTATGGTACAGAACTTATGCTAAGAGGAGCCATAAAGAATTTATCCGGCTGGTGCAGCTATGGATTGGCCTGGGCAAACAGGGAATATCCTTTTCTGAATAACGGCGAAAAATATCCATACGACTATAACCGGCGACATACCCTTAAAATAGTGGCAAACTATGCCATTACTAATACCCTGGAATATAATGCATCGTTTACGTTTCTCTCAGGAACCTATCGGAGTATTGAACAGGTGCGCCAGGATTACTATTACTACGACCCTCAAACTGAACAGTTAAGCATGTTCCCGATCTGGATCTCCAATGAGAAAAACAATGCCAAAATGCCACCCTTGATCAATTTGGATATGAGCATCCGTAAACGTTTACGTTTTGGTTTCGGCAAGCAACTTTCCGATGTATTCAATGCAACTGAATCGTACCTGATTGTCACTATCAGGAATTTGACATTCTTTCGAAGGAATGTCGATTATTATTTTCCCATGTCATTACCGCGATGGGAAGATAAATATCTTCCTATAGGAATGAATTATTATCCCACGGTGGGTCTGAGTTATACTATTAAATTTTAATACATGAGCTGGAATAAAATATTAGGATATTGTTTTTATGGAATGTTAAGCCTGGTGATGGTTTCCTGCGAATATTATCTGGGAGTTAACCAGCAGCCGGATTTTAACGATAGTAACATTGAAGAAGGCTTGAATATTTTCGGCGTGTTGCGGCCCGATTTCAGAGAGGATTATAATAAATCTTTTGTTTATGTCCAGAAGATGTGGCCTGTTCTGGTGATGGACAGCTTCACAATTATCCGTAATGTTTCTGTTCAACTTGAGCATCTTATAGATAATGAAGTTATTGATGTAACTGATTTTCCGCTGGTACCCTCCGATTCACTTTTTGCTGATACACTGTACCGGCCTATTGAGAATTTCTCACCTCTGCCGGGTGAACGCTACCGGCTGACATGCCGCTACGAGGGGCTTCCGGATGCAATCGGCGAGTCCGTTTTTCCACCGGAATCCAGGATAATTGAAAACTCCTTATCGGTTAGCGGAAATGCCGTATTTTTTACGCTGGTTGCCGACAGCCTGATAGGAATGGTGGATATATACCTTATCATGCCAGGCTACAGTCAGCTATTAGAGCGAATGGTGCCTTCCGGAATATCGGATACAGATGTAGAACTAGTACTTCCGGTTGATCCGCATGGGATTCAACTCAAACTATTTTCATACGATGCAAACCTGGCGGTTTACTATGGAAACTCCAACACGGCGCTAAACTTCAATAAATACCGCACTACCATCTCTACCCTTGAAAGCGGGTTCGGGGTGTTCGGAGCGTTGAATTTTATGGTAATAGATCTTTAAGACAGCGTATCAATCGAAACTCTGTTCTATTCCGATGCAGTAATTATCGTAATTTAGGAATTGGGATTAGTAAATTCCTGGCACATCGAACCATCATTCCCAAAGAATTTCACCCACTTGATTTTTTTCTCAGCTGCAATAAACCTCGAATTTTATACCATTAGGCAATATTTTTTAAGTTTCGGCAAAAATTTTTATCCATAAAATCAAGCTATTATGAAACGAAAAAATAGTATATCCGTAAAACCAGCTTTAGAATTACAATGTGGAATACTATTCAAAGGAAACCACCGTTTTTAAAATTGTATTAATTAATTGAGAGTTGTTATGGATATGCTAGATCACCAGAAAGCTGTAATTGAGCATGTTATCGATAATGATGAATTGTTTGTTAAAGAATTGAAGAAATCGCTAAGTTGGCTTGAGATGAATGAGGTCAGAAAATTATATTCCTGGCTAAGAGAGAAATATGGGTCCTCGCATACCGACCTGATCAACTTAGTGTTTGAAAAAGAATTATCGATCAATTTCAATTTCAGTTTATAATGAGAAAACAGAATATTTTCTACAAGTTATATAATAAGTACGGTTTGGAAGGATACTATATTCCTGTGAGAAACACATTTAACAATTCTGTTGAAAGGGAATTTATTCCTTTCGAAGCAAAAGATCTTTTCGAAGAACAGTTTGGTGACACGGTTATAAGTGATAAAGAATTTTATGATTGGTATAGGGAGAATGCCAAGAAGTTTTAATATTCTTAGTAAATTTTATATTGCAATTATAAATATTCCTGTAACTTTGACAAAGTATAAATAATATGGTTCCGAAAGTTAGCAACGATAATCTTTGGATTTCCGGAAAACTATCTGACCCATTTAAAAACAATGTAATTTTTTAAAAATTTTCTAACTTATTTTTTATGAACATTTTTATTGCTAAACTCAGTCCAAAAACGACTGATGAATCACTACGGACTCTTTTTCAGGAGTATGGTGAAGTTGACAATGCCAAAGTTGTCATTGATCGCGAAACGGGTCGCTCTAAATGTTTCGGTTTCGTTGAAATGTCTGATGACCCTAAAGCTAATGAAGCTATCCAGGATCTTGATGGTGTCGAATTCGAAGGTAGTACTATTGTTGTTAAACAAGCTCGCCCCCGGGCAGAAAGACCAAACCAGGACAGCCGCAGATCGTTCAATAGAAGATATTAATACTTTTATTAATCCTGAAAAGTTTGTGTTTTTAACTTGAAAACTCATTTTTTGTTATAAAAATTACCCGGACTGTTCCGGGTTTTTTTCTTTCACATTTATTCTATTCCTTGTCAGACAATGAAATGCAGAGAAGCATGCGGTGCTTGTTGTATAATGCCTTCAATATCTTCACCTATTCCCGGTATGCCCGATGGAAAGCCGGCAGGTGTGAAATGCATACATCTGACTGCTGATTTAAGATGTGCTATTTATAATTCCCCCGAACGGCCTGAAGTTTGTAAAGGATTCCGGGCAGAAGAATTGGTTTGTGGCAATTCACGATACGAAGCATTATCAATTTTGGCCGGTTTGGAAAATTTAAATATTGATATTACAAGGTATTAGCTAAATTTGTCATTCTTCAGTGAAATTGATACCTGATAAACCGATCGATTTCAGGCATAAAATGGAATGGTGAAGACTGATAATATTTTATAAAATAAAAACATGAAAAAAAAACTTATTCTTCAAGTAACTTTTATAATGATTACGGTTGCAGTATTTGCACAAAATAAAGAAGAAAAAAAACTTATTATTGAAACCATAGAGCAACAGGATCAGAAATTCACAACTTTCTATAAGAATTCACAAGCCGACAGCTTAGCCGGATTGTTCTCTCCTAATTGTCATGTAGCACGCGAATTCAGCAATATTGTAGAAGGACGTGAAAATGTTCTGGCCATGTATAATAAGGATTTCAAAGACGGGATGAAGATTGTTTCCTGTAGTTTCAAGGTGATTGAACACAAGGTATATGATGACCTGGTGCTGGAGATAGGTACAAATACTTTAGAATATACAAAGGGGCCTAATAAAATACTCTTTAGAGATTCATATAACTATATGTTTGTCTGGAAAAAATCGAAAGAAGGGAAATACCAGATACGTTCCGCAATGTGGAATTCAATGAAGAATCCCAGCAATTAATACATTTTAGTCAGGAAGGGAGTATCAACAATATTATTGGGAAACATAACTTTTCAAATCCTTTTATACTTTCCTAATGGTTTTGACTATAATCATCGGTAGTATCTTCCAATAAATCAAATCCATTAAAAATATTACTTTCAGAAGGGACGCTAATTGAGTCGGAATTAAGGTAATGGAAGTATGAATTGAAAAATGCGGGAATACTTATTGAGGCAACTCCGTTAGGAGAATTTTGCAGAAAAGCGATGCCGATATTTTCATCCAGGCAGAAAGCTATTTCGGCACGATAACCTTTTACATATCCTCCATGATAGATTATTTTTCTTCCTTTATATTGGTAGATTCGCCAACCCAGGCTATAATGCTTCGATTCAATTTTATCCCAGCATCTTATATACCTGTATTTCAAAGGTGTTTCGATCTGTGGTTCAGCAATTTTCGCCAACACATTGCTATCAAGTACAGTAAGGTTACGTCCCAATAATGCCTGTAACCATTTACTTAGGTCTGAAATACTCGCATTAATGCCGGCGGCTGGTGAAATATTATAATATCCGAGGTTGAAAGGAAGGGGTGCATAGGATGATGGGATTCTTCTATGCGGATATGCAACGTTGGCATTTTTTCGCGTGAAGATTTTTGGTCCTACCGAGGCATCGCGCATATGCAAGGGTCTGAAAATATGTTTTTCCATCAGATTACCATAGCTGGTTCTTGTTTGTATAAAAGTAATCGTATCGATAAGGCTGAATATCACATTCTGATATCCATATAGCTTGCCCGGTGGGGCTGAGATATCAACCTCATGTAAATTTTTTACGATAAGATACAAGGGCAAGCCATCTTCAATAAGATTATCGTATGCATGCGGCACTAGACCGCTTGAATGGTTCAGCAATTGCTCAATGCTCAGATCATTGGTATTGAGAGAATCTTTGAGACGGAAATCGGGGAGAAAAGTAATTACTTTATCCTGGAGCGAAAATATCTCTTCCTCTTCAAGAATACAGGCCAGTATTCCTGAAAATCCTTTGGAAACAGAGGCAAGCCGAAAGACCGTATGGATATCAATAGAATCATCAATACATGCTTTTTTTACTCCGAATGTTTTAAGCAAAAGAATCCTGTCTTTATTTACAATAGCAATTGCTGCGCCTATATTATTTGCACTGTCGAGCCGGGTTTCCAGAAAATTAAGATATTCTTTTACAGCCGGGGGCATAGGTTCATTCTGAACTGATGCTGACTGATTCAAATCGAAAGAAGATGCTTCCTCCGGATTTACAAACAGTAGAACAAAGGCAATGCAAAGTGAGAGGGTAGCTGCCAGCAACAATAGAGTATTTCGCTTTTTGAATTTATTCACGAGCGATGAGCAATTGTATCAGGTTAAGATAAGGCAGGTTTATCAAATAATAAAACCGGACTATTCACAAAATCAATATAATTCTAACGGAGTGCCGTCAGATTTAAAATCTTCAACCTTACTTTCAGGTATCTTATTTTACAGGGGTATTATTTTTCAGTAAGAATAACTCCCAGGTATACACCTTACCTGAAATCCTTAGTAGGCTTTTACAAATAGCTGCTGCAAATGTTTTACCGACTTAATACAATATCTTACATTATGATACATCGATTTCCACAAATGTAATCTTGGCATCTCTGTAATAGGTTTACCTTCCCGGGTTATCGAATCGAACCATTCACCTTTGTCCTGATCGGAAAATGAGTTATCGATGTACTCCAGCAACCGTATGGCATAGCTCAGGTATTTTCTGTCATTACTGATCTGATGCGCATATAAAAAAGCTATCATACTTTCCGATTGAACCCACCATTCTTTGTTGGTAGTAACGACCTCTCCATTATTAAAACGATTGAACATCCCGCCATACTGATGATCGAATCCGGTTTCGATAGCATGATCACATAAGGCCAAAAGAATTTTTTCGCACTCATTTATTAAATCGTTGTTTTTTATAATCCGGGCTGAATCACATATAATCCATGCCGCTTCCAGATTATGACCTATCCAATTTTCATTGGGTAATGGACCCCAATTAACATCAAACTGGTGGATCACTTCCCCATGTTCATGATGAATAAAGCGGGAGATTAATAATTCAAGTATTTTTTCAATACTTCTCCTATAGATATTATCGTTTGATACTTTAATGAAATTGGAATAGGCTTCCAGTAAATGCAGATGAGTGCCCAAAGATTTATATTGCTTTTTCAAAGGAGTCCAGTCTTGCTTAAAGCCATCAAGATAACTATTATCGGTATAGTGCTTGATTTTGCTTTCAATGAAGTCAATTAGATGGAATATGTCTCTTTTAATATCTTCATCACCAGTCAGGGCATAATATTCACTAAGTCCAAATATGGAAAAGGCCTGTGCCATTGAAACATTCATTTCGTCATGTACAATGTCTCCGTCTTTATCCACCGCCCAATAAAAACCTCCATTCGAATTTGAAAGTTGATTTCTCAATGTATGATATGCCTGATCTGCAATTTGTCGGAATGAAGACTCATGTAAAAACATACAAGTAGCTGATGAACCATAAAGAAGTCGTGATAAATAAATACTTCCAAGGGGGGCTTCATAAACGGGTTGTCCGTTATTGGATACTTCCGGAGCGATTCGATTATTCTGAAGAGCAAATTTTTGCCAAAACACAACAATATTTCTTAATTCGTGGTTCAGGCGTTCGATGTAGTAATCCATTCTGTGAGATATTATCTTGTTTGAAATTTCTTTATGATGAGATTAATCTTTTCCTCGGTAGCCATATTGGGTTGCCTCCGTTCAGGTTTTTCCCCAAACCAGGCGATAGATTCACGCATGCCCTCTTCGAATGTTTTCTTTGCTTCCCAACCACTCACAATGCTTTTAATTTTAGTATTATCGAAAACAACCGATCGGGTTTTATCGCCAAGTAAACCGGCCCCCCACTCAGGTTCCATCTCGTTGATGAAATCAGACGGGATGTGGATAAGTCGGGGTTCAATCCCGATAATCTTCCCAATGATACTATAGATTTGATCCCAGGTATGCACTTCGTCGGATGTAATATGAAAATGATTTTTCAGCGCCTGTTTGTTTCCGAACAAAGCGATAAAAGCTTTGGCAAAATCAGAATTATGTGTCATGATCCATAGCGATTCTCCGTCGCCATGTGATATTATGGGCAATCGATTCTGTATGCGGTAAACAGGATTATACTCCCGGGCAGTAAAAGCAACCGGTATCCAGGTTCTTCCATAGGTATAAGAGGGCCTGACTATTGTATAGGGGAAATCTGAATGTGATGTCAAAAGGTTTTCACAGGCGATTTTATTTCGTGCATACTCCCAGAAGGGGTTTTCGAGAGGGCAATCTTCAGTTATAATATAATGGTCGGGAGGTTTTTTATATACTGTAGCAGAGCTGATAAAGATATATTGACCGGTTTTGCCTGTGAAAAAGTCTATATCGTTCTGAATCTGATCAGGAGTAAAGCAGACGAAATTTGCCACAACATCGAAAGGGGTATATTCTTCCAGCTTTAATTTGTCCGACGGTTTATTTATATCGCCGGTAATTGTAACAACTTTATTACCGAATGTATAATCGCCTGAAATACCTCTGTTGAAGTGAAAAACTTCATATCCTGCTGCTAAAGCCTCTTCTGTGCAGGCAGAAGAAATATTTCCTGAACCACCTATAAATAAAACCTTCATGTTGACTATCGATGATTGATCTATTATAAATTATCAGTTGATGATGCTAAGGGTACCATGAAAATAATTATTTTTTATATCATACTGAAAAGAGTTTTCCACAATATGAAACCGGACCAGTATCTTCTATGCAGGCAACGTATTAAAACCATGAATAGTTGGCATATTAGAATTTGAAATTCTTTGCTACTATTGCATCTCCAAACTTAAAAAGTGTATGATTGCCAAAAATTATTGATTTGCTATTTTAAGTTGATTACAGTGAATCGGTAAAATGGGAAATCGTTATATAATAT
>CAZMVE010000087.1:0-12597 GCA_964569585.1 uncultured Bacteroidales bacterium
ATAATTATTTGCCTGCATGAGCTCTTTTCGAATAGAAGGAGGCCGTAAACTCCGGGGTGATCTGAAACCTCAGGGAGCTAAAAATGAAGCTCTTCAGGTTCTCAGCGCAACCCTTCTCACTTCCGAAGAAGTTATTATTAACAATATACCGGATATTCTCGATGTAAAAAATCTAATCCTGCTACTTAAGAAACTTGGAGTGGAAGTAAAAAAGCTTGCCCCCGGTTCCTATAGTTTTAAAGCGGAAAAAGTTGACATCGAATATCTTCTCAGCGAAGAGTACAGGAATAAAAGCGCGAGTCTGCGCGGATCGGTTATGATCATTGGCCCTTTACTGGCCAGATTCGGGAAAGGATATATACCCAAACCCGGTGGCGATAAAATCGGGCGCCGTCGTCTCGATACACATTTCAATGGTTTCATACAATTAGGTGCTGAATTCAAATACAACCATCACGACGATTTTTATACTGTTGTATCAAAGCAACTGAAAGGAACCTATATGCTCCTCGATGAAGCTTCTGTGACCGGAACTGCTAATCTGATTATGGCTGCCGTGATGGCAAAAGGGACCACAACCCTCTATAATGCTGCCTGTGAACCCTATATTCAGCAGTTATGTAAAATGCTGGTTTGCATGGGTGCCAGCATTTCAGGAATAGGTTCGAATTTAATTACCATTGAAGGCGTAAAAAGCCTGGGAGGTTGTACCCATTCATTATTACCTGACATGATTGAAGTGGGAAGTTTTATCGGACTCGCTGCTTTAACAGGTTCGGAAATTTTAATAAAGAATGTATCGTATGAAAACTTGGGTATTATTCCTCATTCATTCGAACGACTCGGAATTCAATTAATCCGGCAAAACGATGATATTTTTATCCCTGCACAGGAGCATTACAATATTGAAACTTTTATTGATGGCGCAATTATGACCATTGATGATGCCCCATGGCCGGGTCTGACACCTGACCTGCTGAGTGTTATTCTTGTGGTGGCCACACAGGCGCAGGGCAGTATACTCATCCATCAGAAAATGTTTGAAAGCCGGTTATTCTTTGTCGATAAACTTATTGATATGGGAGCCCAGATTATACTGTGCGATCCCCATAGGGCTACAGTTATAGGGCTGGATCATAAAGTGAAACTACGTGCAACTACTATGATCTCACCCGATATACGTGCCGGTGTGGCACTGCTTATCGCTGCCCTTTCAGCCGACGGAACAAGTACAATCCATAATATCGATCAGATTGATCGGGGATATCAAAATATTGACCAACGCCTTAATGCTATCGGTGCCAACATACAGCGTGTTTAATTAATCCATTATCTCATGTCAAAATTTTTCGCAATTTTCTGCCTGACATTCTTTTACCAGTGTTACAATGCCGATAGAAAAGTTAAAGCAGATACTCCTGAACCCGCAAAAGTAGGTATCAATATTGGTGAACAGGCACCCAATCTCAGTTATCCCAATCCTGAAGGAAAAATAATTTCACTTTACTCGCTCAGAGGGAAAATTGTACTAATCGATTTCTGGGCATCATGGTGTTCGCCCTGCCGCCGTGAGAATCCAAAACTTGTTGCGGTTTATAAAGAATTGAAAGACAAGAAATTCAGTAAAGGAGATGGTTTTACCGTTTATAGCATTTCATGCGACAGGACAAAAAAAGACTGGACCGAAGCCATCGTAAAAGATCAATTGATATGGGGAAATCATGTCAGTGATCTTAAGGGCTGGGAAGCAGAAGCCACCTATACTTATAATATCAGCGCTATTCCTTCCAATATTCTGATTGATGGTGATGGTATTATTCTTGTAAAAGATTTACATGTCGAAACACTCAGAACCTATCTGGAAACTCTTCTCATTGAATAATCTTTATAATACGCGTAAATACCAACTGTCAAATTGGCCGCTGATCCTTCTTGGCAAAAATTTTGAGAAAAGAAATACCATTAAGTTAATATGATTAAAATCTGATTTGAAATATGGGTAAAAAAACGGCGAAACCTGCTGCAAATTCTAAAAGTAGCAGTTTGAAAGGCAAACAAGAAATTCAAATCGAAAACATGCAGGCAAACAAGAAGAGTTCTGAAAAAGAGAAAAAGCAGGACATTAAGTCAGATAAGGAAGTCAGGAAAACGAAGACAGCTGATGGAAAGTCAGCACATGCAAAAGAAAACGAAACGAAAAAGAAATTCGCCGAATTGGAGCAATCTTCAAAAGAATGGCAGGATAAATATATTCGTTTATCGGCTGAATTTGATAACTACAGGAAACGAACCCTGAAAGAAAAAGCCGAATTGATATTTAGTGCTAACGAAAATCTGCTTAAAGATATTCTGGCTGTAATAGATGATTTTGAAAGAGGCATCGACCATATCGACAAATCGCATGATCTTGAAGCTTTGAAAAAAGGAATTCATCTTATTTATACAAAGTTTTCAGAGTTCCTCAAACAAAAAGGAGTTAAAGAAATCGAAGCCATAGGACAGGCTTTTGATCTCGATTTCCATGAAGCCATGACCAAGATACCTGCTCCTTCCAAAAATGATAAAGGAAAGGTAATCGATGTCATTGAAAAAGGTTACATGCTGAATGATAAAGTAATTCGCTATGCCAAAGTGGTAGTGGGCGATTAAATAAAATACTGTTTTAAGCTGGATACATGGCAAAAAGAGATTACTACGAAGTATTAGGCGTTTCAAAAAGTGCTCCACTCGATGAGATCAAGAAGGCCTATCGACAACAGGCACTGAAATTTCATCCGGATAAAAATCCTGATAATAAGGAGGCTGAAGAAAAATTTAAAGAGGCCGCCGAAGCTTACGAAGTCTTAAGCAATACTGATAAAAGAAGACGTTACGATCAGTTTGGACATGCCGGTCTGGATAACTCCGGAGGAGGTTTTTCAGGCGGAGGTATGACCATTGAAGATATATTCAATCAATTCGGGGATATATTTGGCGATTTTGGTGGTTTTAGTGGTTTTGGATTTAGCAACAGCCGGGGTCGCAGTTCACGTAGAGTCAACAAAGGCAGTAACCTCCGTGTGAAGGTAAGTCTCACTCTCGATGAAATTGCTAACGGAGTGGAAAAGAAGCTTAAGGTCAATAAATATATAACCTGTCAAACCTGCAAAGGCACAGGAGCCCGCGGTAGTGAAGGTTACACTACCTGCAGTACCTGTCACGGATCGGGACATGTAACACGCATTGCCAATACACTTTTGGGTCAAATGCAAACTTCAACCACTTGTCCGCACTGCGACGGAGAAGGTAAAATTGTTAAAGATCGTTGTACAACCTGTCATGGTGAGGGAATTGTCAAGGAAGAGGAAGTTATAAAGATTAATATTCCCGCAGGAGTTGCAGAAGGTATGCAACTTAGTGTTTCCGGTAAAGGGAATGCGGCACGTCGAGGCGGTATCAACGGTGACCTGCTGGTAGTTATCGAGGAAAAAGCGCATCCGGAACTTATCCGCGATGGCAATGACCTGGTATATTACCTGTTTTTAAGCATCCCTCAGGCTACGCTTGGAACAACAACGGAAATCCCTACAGTGGATGGAAAAGTTAAAATACGAATTGAACCTGGCACTCAGCCTGGAAAAATATTGCGTTTACGAGGCAAAGGAATACCGGAAGTAAACGGATATGGAAGAGGTGACTTACTCGTTAGTGTGAATGTCTGGATTCCTAAAAACCTGAGTAAGGAAGAACAAAAACTCCTTGAAAAATTTGAAGAATCAGTTAATTTTAAACCCGATCCTTCAAAAATGGAAAAAGGTTTCTTTGAGAAGATCCGTAATTATTTCGAATAACACTTACTATTTTCAATACAACAGCAGATGCCACTATTTGAAGCACTGAATATCGATAAAAGTTTTGCCGGCCATAAAGTACTCGACGATGTTTCAATTCATGTTCCTGAAGCAAGTATTTATGGCCTTTTGGGACCTAACGGAGCAGGCAAAACTACGCTGATCCGGATTATTAACCGCATAACAGCCCCCGATAAGGGAGACCTCCTGCTTGGAGGGAAAAAATTAACCCACGAGGACTTAATTCAGGTTGGTTATCTTCCTGAAGAAAGAGGCCTATACAAAAAAATGAAAGTAGGCGAACAATCGCTTTATCTGGCGCGGCTCAAGGGTTTATCAAAAAACGATGCACTGAAAAAGCTCAAATTCTGGTTCGGAAAATTCGATATGATCGACTGGTGGAATAAAAAAATTGAAGAGCTTTCAAAGGGTATGGCTCAGAAAGTACAGTTTATTATCACTGTGTTGCACAATCCGAAATTGTTGATATTTGACGAACCATTCAGTGGTTTCGATCCGGTGAACGCCTCCATGCTGAAAAAAGAAGTACTTGATATGAAAAAAAATGGTACCACCATCATTTTTTCAACTCATGATATGGCTTCTGTCGAAGAGCTCTGCGATCATATTACACTAATCGATAAATCAAAAACAATTCTTGAGGGCAAGGTTACAGATATTAAACAACACTATAAAAACAATCTTTTTGAGTTAACCTATTTGGGAGATAACAACAATCTGGTTCAAAAACTTAATGGTGATTATACTATATCTCACACCGAATCGCTGCCTGGCGGAGAAAATGTGATCCGGATCCAACTGCCGGAAACAAGAACAGGCAACAATCTTCTCACACAAGCCATGGCTCATGTTGAGATACTATCATTCAGGGAAGTACTCCCCAGTATGAACGAAGTATTTATTAAAGCCGTCAGTAAAAATTCGAATACATCTCGTCATGAATAAAATACTCCTGATCATCCGAAGGGAATACCTGACACGCGTCAGAAAACGAGCGTTTATTATCATGACCATTTTAGGTCCTGTTATTTTCGCTTCATTTATGGTGGTTCCCTATCTACTCGTTAACCTGGAAGATTCCGATATAAAAACTATTGCTGTTGTTGAACTTGATGAACAAAATGCGCCTGTATCGGCTGAAAATCTGGTATTTGAAAACTTATTTGCTTCAAAAGATAAACTTAAGTTCGAGTACCTGAGTAATATCGATGCTATTACTGTCGAAACCCTTATTCAGTACTCGGGATATTATGGAGTACTCATCCTGAATCATCGTCTACTAAGTCAGCAGAATAGTGACATTCAATTGTATACAAAAAAACAGCCCAGCATTGGCATTGAAACGCATATCAGTCAGGCACTGGAAAATTATCTATTCGAAAAAAATCTGGAAAAAATGAATCTTTCTCCGGATGTAATCAAATCATATAAACCCCATATAAAACTTAAGATCAGCCGTCTGGAAAAGGGTGAATTTAAAGAGCAAAAACTGATGGACCTGAAACGTGGAATAGGTTATGCTGCAGGATTTTTAATTTATTTCTTCATTTTCTTTTTCGGTGCCCAGGTTATGCGAGGTGTGATCGAAGAAAAAACAAATCGGATTGTTGAGGTCATTGTCACTTCGGTTCGCCCTTTTCAGCTTATGATGGGCAAAATTACAGGCATTGCTCTTGTCGGATTAACCCAATTCTTAGCATGGATCCTGCTCACCATGGGAATATATCAATTCGCCATGACCCAGTTTATGGGTCCGGGTAAAATAACTCAGACCCAACAAATTCAACCTATGGGCTCCTCGGCCTTTAACAGCCCGATGATGCAGGAACCTGAAGAAGCCCCGGCAATTATCAATGCACTAAACTCAGTAAAACCGTCATTTTATTTTTACCTACTCGGTACATTTTTATTCTATTTCATTTTCGGATATTTATTGTACGGATCAATGTTTGCGGCCATTGGCTCGGCTGTCGATAGCGAAACCGATACACAGCAGTTTATGCTGCCGGTCACGATACCACTTATCATAAGCATTATTGTCATGATTAATGCTATCACTAATCCGGAAGGACAGCTGGTGTTCTGGTTTTCTATCATCCCCTTTACTTCACCCGTTGTAATGATGGCCCGCATTCCCTTCAGTCCACCTGTCAGAGATTTAATACTCTCCATGGTATTATTAGTCGGCACATTTCTGGCCATGACCTGGGTAGCAGGTAAAGTCTATAGAACCGGAATCCTTATGTATGGTAAAAAGGTAAACTATAAGGAAATATTTAAATGGCTGACCTATAAGGATTAATACACATTTTCCAGACGTATAGAAAATCGGTTGGGGATTTGTACTTTTACTCAGTACAATAACATTACCTGATTTTTATGCGCGTAGCTGTTCTCGATCTGGGTACCAATACCTTCAACCTGGTTATAGCCGAAAAAAATGAAACAGTCGCTTTGCGGATTCTCCACAATAGTAAACTTCCCGTAAAACTTGGTGAAAAAGGAATTAATAAAGGGGAAATCACAAAGGCTGCTTTCGATCGTGGAATTGAGGCGGTTAAAATCCATTACCAAACGATTGTTGAGTTTCAGGTTGATAAAATTAAAGCTTTTGGGACATCAGCACTAAGAACTACCAGGAATGGGAGTCAGTTTATTCAAACCATAAAAGATCTTACGGGAATTGAAATTGAAATTATCTCCGGCGATACCGAAGCTGAACTTATTTATTTTGGGGTCAGGCAAACTCATCCCATGAATAAGGGTAAATACCTCATTCTTGATATCGGCGGCGGTAGTAATGAGTTGATAATTGCTGATAAGGACCGGATTTACTGGAAACGAAGTTATGAACTTGGAATTGCCCGTTTGCTCGAGTTATTCAAACCTTCCGATCCGATCAGCCCTGGAGAAATCAAAAAAATTAACGACTATCTATCGAATGAACTGCATGATTTAACTATGCAGGTAGATCTTCATCATGTAAAAACACTGTTGGGTGCTTCAGGATCATTTGAGACTTTTGTCTGTTTGATTCGTTCAGAGTCTACCGATATTGAAAGCCAGTCATCATTAATCCCGCAATCGGTGGCTATTTCTTTTGAAGAATTTAATACGCTTTATGAAAAGCTTATCCGTTCGACAATTGCTGAACGTAGTAAAATGAAAGGACTCGAACCAATGCGTATCGAGATGATTGTATTCGCTTGTCTTTTTATTAAATTTATCCTCGAAACCCAAAAACTTAAAGAGATCTTTCAGTCAAATTTTTCTTTGAAAGAAGGGGCAATTTACCAACTTTTTAAAAACTAGCTACATGGCTCATATCCTGGTAATCGACGATGAAAAAAGTATCCGGAACACACTTAAAGATATCCTCGAATACGAATCGCACGAAGTAGAATTAGCCGAAGATGGAACCTCCGGTCTCGATCTTTTTAATCAGAACCATTACGATGCTATTCTGTGTGACATCAAAATGCCCAATATGGACGGTATCGAAGTGCTTTCAAAAATAGCGGAAACTAATCCTGAAGTTCCGGTGATCATGATCTCAGGTCATGGGAATATAGATACTGCTGTGGATGCTATAAAAAAAGGTGCCTACGATTTTATTGAAAAACCGCTTGACCTGAACAGGCTTTTGGTAACCATAAAAAATGCCCTTGAAAAGAAAAGCCTGGTAACCGAAACCCGGCAGTTAAAGAAGAAGATCAGCAAACACTATGAAATTGTCGGAAATTCGGCAGCCATCAGAAAGGTAAATGAGATGATTGATAAAGTGGCACCGACCGATGCGCGGGTATTAATCACAGGTGCCAACGGCACAGGAAAAGAACTGGTAGCAAGGGGGCTTCATGAGAAAAGTAACCGTGCTACAGGGCCTTTTATTGAGGTCAATTGTGCAGCAATACCCTCGGAATTGATAGAAAGTGAACTTTTCGGACATGAAAAAGGAGCGTTCACTTCTGCTCATAAGCAACGCAAGGGAAAATTCGAACAGGCCGAAGGCGGTACCATCTTTCTCGATGAAATCGGAGATATGAGCCTGGCAGCACAGGCAAAAGTGTTAAGAGCCCTGCAGGAAAATAAAATATCAAGAGTGGGCAGCGATAAGGATATCAATATTAATGTGCGTGTACTGGCAGCTACCAATAAGGATATGCGAACCGAAATTGATGCCAAAACTTTTCGTGAGGACCTTTATCACAGGTTGAGTGTAATTCTCATTCACGTTCCCGATTTGAATGAACGGCTCGAGGACATTCCAATTCTTGCGGAACATTTCAATGAAATTATCTGTGGTGAATATGGACAACCTAAAAAGGTTATTACCAAAGATGCTATCGAAGAACTCCAAAAGATTACCTGGACCGGTAACATACGTGAATTCCGTAATGTACTGGAACGACTTATTATTCTTTGCGATAAAGAGATTACGGGTAAGGATGTAAAGGCTTATTCAGCGCCGATTTCGAGGTGATTAATGTAAAGGAATTTTTTAGGGTTCAAGAACAACAATATAAAAATATATTAATATTCTGCTCCGGAGAAAAAAATAACTCACATAAAGCATGAAAATATTCACAGTTCTTAAAAGAACGATAACAACTCTACATTCATTCATTAAAGCTCATGCTTATACTCTAATGATAATCAGTATAATAATCTATTCTTTGTTTTATATTCAGCAGAACCGGTGGTCAGGATGGGACAAACAGCAATGGAAAAAGGTAATCGATTCTGATGGAATTGGATATTACGAATACCTAAGGGCAGCAGTTATTTATAATGATTTCTCCTATAGCTATATATTTGATGGAAACGATCGGGTATCTCCCGAATTAGCTGAACTTTATCTTTATAAAAACGGTGAAAAACGTGCTAATAAGTATTATGCTGGCACTGCTTTGTTATTATTACCCTTTTTCAGTATTGCACACTTGCTTAGCATCCTGCTTGGTTATGAACTAAATGGATATTCGCAGATCTATCAGTACTTCGTGAGCATTGCGACCCTATTTTATTTGTTACTGACATTTTACTACTTAAAAAAATTGATGAATGAATATAAGATCCCACCCTTTATTTCTGCATTTATATTAGCCTTGCTGTATTTGGGAACAAACCTTTTCTTTTATACTACAATGGCGCCAGCCTATTCTCATTTGTATTCATTGTTTTCGATATCTATGTTTTTATATTACAGCAAAAAAACCTGTACAAGGTTTTCTCATAAGAGCCTTATATTGGCCTCAGTTGCTTTTGGATTAGCAGTCCTGATTCGCCCCACAAACGGTATTATCCTTCTCGCACTTCCTTTTCTGGCAGGAAATGGAAATATTCTGCGGGATACAATTCTTAAATATTTCAGCTCCTGGAAACATGTTGTTTTTTCGATTGCTATAATAATCTCTATAGTTTTTATTCAGCTCATTCTATATAAAATTCAAACCGATAAATATATAATCTGGTCCTACAAGGGACATTCGTTCGATTTATTGGATCCACATCTTTTTGCTATGTTATTCGGATTTCGGAAGGGATTATTCATATATATTCCAATCAGCTTTTTAGCTTTTCTGAGTGTATTCTATTTAATTAGAAAACAATTTTACGAGTTTATAACTTTGCTCTCAGCCATCATGATAATTCTGTATTTTTTCTCTACCTGGTGCGGCTGGGCAGGTGGCGCGAGTTATGGCCCCCGGATGCTTATAGAATTTTATCCTCTGTTATTTTTACCCTTAGGTATTTTTACAAGTCAAGCCTGTAAACGAATTCTTCCGATAGTAGTATTCATTATCCTGTCAGGTATTTTTATATCGTTTAACCTTATTCAGACAAATCAGTATAACAATTACATAATTCATCATGGGAGTATGAATAAGGAAAGATACTGTAAAGTATTTCTTAAAACTGCTTCACGATACAAAGGTATCTTTTACACGCCTGTATTCGATCCTGGTAAAGTACAACAATCGTTCACTCAATCATTTAATTTTGATGACGACAGCACCTATTGTTTCTTCGATAAGCTGGAAATTGACGCCGTCGATTGGTATCCTTCAAAATTGATAAGAATTACTGACAATTATTTAGGATTCAATTATAAAATGGATCTTTCCGATTATTATAGTGCTACAAACGAAGTCTTTCTCCATGTCCAGTTCGATGTATATCAGTCAAACAGAAAAAACAAATCAACGATTCATATGGTCGTAAAAAACGATAGTACAACCTATTCATGGGACAGCAAGGTAATCCGGGATTTTGTAAAAGGTAAAAGGGAGTGGGAAAAATTCAGTTATTACAAATACATGCCTAGACTAGCTTCAGAAAATGATTATATCCATATTTTCTTTACAAATAATGGTGAGGAAGTAGATATCGATAATTTAAAATTATCCATTTTAGTGATGGGTCCAAAGTAATCAGGTATTAAGTAATATCGCACTCTTAAATCTGAATGCTTCTATGATAAGACAATCGTCATTTTTTAACAACCTTTATTGTCATAAACATCGAAAATTGGTTTGAGACTCTTGTGAGTAGTCTGTCTGTTTGAGTCAAAAACCCAAAACTCCAACCCGGAAAGATTGTTTTATACGAAACACCACCACTCAAAAGGTATCTCAGTGGTGTATGATAGTATATTTGATCAATTTCAAATTCAGGAAAACGTTTCCTGAATAAATCAATATCTCTTTCAAATACAATCCACGGTAATGCTCCATTCGCTCCACTCATAGGGCCCGATTCCGGAAGTTGCCAGTCTCCTTTTTCGTTAAAAGGCTCGTGATGTAAATTTCTATATATAAATCGACCCCAACTAGTATTTGCAGGTTCGATCATTATAATCTTTCCTCCTTTTTTAAGAACACGGCTGGCCTCTTTAAGAAAGAGAGTTGAATCAGGGATATGATGAAAAGTGTCCAAAAGAAATAAAGCGCTCAATTCGGAATCGTTAAAAGGCATATCAAAAGCTGAGAAGGTTAAATCAGTATGAGGTAATGATAATATATCGCTTGTGATAATTGAAGGCTCAAGCTCTTTTAAAAAACCTCCTCCCGAACCTATTTCAACACACTTACCAATAGGTAGTGATCTCATTTCCGATAGAAAAACAGCATACCACTCCTTGTAAAGCCTTTTTAAAAATGGTTTCCGTAAAATAATTTCACGATGGAAAAGAGTTCTCTGCGGAGAATCCAGGTTGTGCTCATTTTTATACTTCAACATTCTGTTGATTTTGTCGCAAAGTAAATAATAAATACAAAAAGGTATTATTTTTATCTAATAATTCACCAGCACAATGCAATATAATGACAGGTAGTAAAGAAATCTATCATTCCTATTTTGAGAAACTTTCGGCTAAAAGGCTAATCTGGAAGAAAAGAAACCGGTTCTACCATAAAATCCTTGAAAAACATCACCGCTTTATTATACCTGAGGGCTCAAAAGTGCTGGAATTAGGTTGCGGAACCGGTGAATTGCTGAATGCCGTTAAGCCTTCTATCGGAGTTGGAATCGACTTTTCAGAAGGTATGTTAAAGGTAGCACGCCAACAGTTTCCCCACCTGGTATTTACTCTTGCCGATGCTGCTGAGTTTACTACAGAAAAAAAGTTTGACTATATTATAGTCTCTGACCTTCTTTCATCACTATGGGATATACAGGCAGTATTAAAGAACATACAAACTATTTGTTACCCGGGAACGAAACTTATTATTTCAAACTACAATTACATCTGGGGCCCCCTCCTCCGTTTTACTGAATTTATTGGACTGAAAGCCAAACAACCTTTGCAGAACTGGTTAACACCTGCGGATATTAAAAATCTCCTTGAACTGGAAAATTTTGAAATGATCCAGATTGAAAGAAAACTCTTGTTTCCAAAATATATCCCTTTAATTAACCTTATTGTAAATGGCTTTTTAGCGAATCTACCGGGAATAAACCGGTTGAACTTAATTCATATAATCACAGCCCGACCTAAAATCAGGATCAACAGAGATTATTCTGTTTCCATTGTAGTTCCGGCCCGGAATGAAGCAGGAAATATTGAGAACGCCATTAAACGAACCCCAAAATTCAGTGAACACCAGGAATTTATTTTTATTGAAGGCAATTCTAACGACAATACCTATGAGGAAATGCTCCGTGTAAAAGAAGCATACCCCGATAAAGATATTAAAGTTCTAAAGCAGACAGGGAAAGGTAAAGGAAATGCCGTTCGCGAAGCTTTTGATATTGCTACCAGTGAGATACTCATGATACTCGATGCCGATCTTACCACTCCGCCCGAAGATATGTTAAAGTTTTACAACGCTCTAAGTATGAATCACGGTGAGTTTATAAACGGTTGCCGCCTGGTGTATCCTATGGAAAAACAGGCCATGCGCTTTTTAAACTACCTGGGTAATAAATTCTTTAGCTGGCTTTTCACCTATCTTCTCGGGCAACGTTTAAAGGATACGCTTTGCGGAACAAAAGTACTTTTTCGAAAAGACTATGAACTGATTGCCGAAAACCGCAGCTATTTTGGAGATTTTGATCCATTTGGGGATTTTGATCTATTATTTGGTGCCGCCAAGTTAAATCTTAAGATAACTGAAATTATTGTGCGATACCGGGAACGGGAATACGGATCGACACAAATTAGTCGTTTCCGTCATGGCTTACTTCTGTTAAAAATGAGTTTTTTTGCAGCCAGAAAAATTAAGTTTATTGTATAAAAACATTA
>CAZMVE010000088.1:0-12169 GCA_964569585.1 uncultured Bacteroidales bacterium
AAAAACACTTCTTATGATGATTATTGCACTGGTTGTAGGACTGGCATTTGTTATTCCTCTGTTACTCTATCTGTTCAGGGTATTCAAATTCACGAAGGGTGAAGAGATATAATTGATTTACTTCTTTCAGACAACAGCATATCGGCCTATAAATTCATTTCGTCATTTGAAATAATATTGTTGAGAACAGCATAAACTGTTAAACCTGCAATAGACTTAATGCCTAATTTAGAAGTTATATTTTTTCTATGGGTAATGACTGTATGAGTGCTAATCGAAAGCTCGCTGCTAATTTCTTTGTTGGAATGCCCAAGTGCAACAGCCTTCAATACTTCCTTCTCCCGTTCGCTTAATATACTATTTCCTGTTACTTTAACCGGATTATCATCGCAAAGGTGAAATATGCAGCGAAGTTTTTCAATGAATGCATCTTCGGAGTCATTAAAAAATAGATTTTCATCGAAGTAAGAACTGATGGATATAGGTAATTCGTTGGAGGAAAGAGAAACTAGTTTACTCTGATTATAGTTTTTGTATATCTTGTCGATTGTTACTTGTTTTGGATCTGAGAGCAGGTCAGGTTCAATAATAAGAACTAATTGTTCTTCACCGTTTTTATTTTTCATCAGGTACATCATATCAACGATCTCAATATCCGGTTCAGGTAATACTTTGTCCAGATAGTGCATGAGTCCTCTGACTATGAGAGTATGCTTAACGGCGATCAATGTTTTAATCCTGCTCATCCATGCCTCCGGAGTATTTCTTGTTCGATCATACGCACTTTAGGGATCATTACCTTATTTTCGATTCGGGCATGATCATTAAGATCGCGTTCCAGCCTGAATAATTCGGTCAGCAATGTATCGGATATGGTATGATCAATGGCAGGTGACAAATATTTGATTATTATGTTTTTTAAATCATAGAGTTTTTCTTCAACATTGTTGTGTTTTTTAGCAAAAGCATCAATAGGGTGATCGTGAATTAGGCCTAAATGCTCTTCTTTGATTTTTCCCGCAGTATAGGCTTCGTCTAATGAAATTACGTTAGGATAAACTTCATTCTCCTCATCCATAATGTGCTCTGTTAATTCACTTTTATATTCAGAAAAGAACCGCTCCACCAATGTCAATTGTTTTTTTTGCGAAGGAGCTGCTTTATGGCAAAGTTCAGTAATAAGAGCTTCAACTTGCGGGACCTTGACCTCGAGGTAATAACTGTGCGATTTTTGTATGTAATCGATTATTAGTGATAAGGGAAATTCAAGGAGCTTCCCCTGTGGAAAATAATCATGATCGTGAAAGGAATTAACGATCACCAGGAAAAAATCAGTGTTAATTTCTCTTTCTTTACAAATTTCACTCACAGTTTTATCACCGAAACCCAGTTGAATATTAAATCGGTTCAGAATAGGAAGGAGCATGTAATTGCAATGAATTACATCTGCCATTTTTGTATTTGACCGGAACTGCATATCAATTTTTTAGAAAATGTATAGTGTGTTTTAAACCTTTTTGTTCGAAAGTACTGATTGCGAAGTTATTTCAATAAATAGATACTTATATCTTTTTCCAGCCAAATTCTCTTTTCTGGTTTATAATCATTATCTTTAATAGCAAGGGTATAAAGGATTTATCTCCTGCCTGATCGTGCTAAAAAATAAAACCTTATTTCAAATTCAATTCTTATGTCTTACTGGAGTGATTTAAGGGCGGACGCCGGATTATGTAGCTTTCGCAATCGTTACCTGAACAAATTATTTCATAATATTATCAAATACCCGGTTTTTATACTGTTTGCATTAAACTTTGAGTCATGTATAGTGGATGATATTGCTCAGTCAGAAAGGCATGCTTTTTCGTTGAACATAATTCTTTCTATTACCATAATTATTGCAGTGATTGTTATTTTTCTCATACGGGAACAAAAAATCAAAAAACAGTATAAAAAGCTCGAACGCGAACTTAGGATAAGAATCAAGAAAATTGGGGAACAGGAGGATAAAATAGTTCAGCAAAAGCAGGAAGTGTATAGTCAAATTAATCTTTCCGATAAGCAGGATGAGGTTATCCATAATCAAACTATTGAACTGGAAAAGAGCAGACGTCATTTGGAAAAAACAGTTGAACTGCGTACTCGTGAATTAAAAGATGCGAAAAATAAAGCTGAAGAATCAGATAGGTTAAAAACTGCTTTTCTTGAAAATATGTCGCACGAAATAAGAACTCCCATGAATGCTATTATGGGTTTTGCTTCACTTCTTTCTTTAACAGACATCTCAGTGCAGGAAAAGGGGAAATATATTATAAGGATTAACAATAATTGCCGGCTTCTATTAAAATTGATCGATGATATACTCGATATGTCTAAAATCCAGGCAAATCAGATGGTTATTGTGAAAAAAGAGTTTTCGATCGATCAACTTTTACAGGAAATTTATGATGAAATAGTTACTGAACATAAAGAGCTGGAAATCAAAAATATTAAGCTCGAACTCATCAGGAATAAAAAGGATAAGAGCTATACTGTTTATTCCGACCCGGTTCGTTTCAGACAGATATTTCTGAATCTTCTGAGAAATGCAACCAAGTATACCGAGAAGGGATACATTCGTTTTGGCTATGAGCCACTGTTCGATTCTGATTATAACAACGAACCTTCGATGCTGCAATTTTATGTGGAGGATACAGGGATTGGAATACCTCCGGAAAAATCGAACTTTATTTTCGAATGGTTTAATAAAATTGAGGATGATCCATCGAAATTATACAGGGGGGCCGGCTTAGGACTTTTTATCTCAAAGGAACTATTACATCTTATGGGAGGTGAAATCTGGTTTAACAGTAAACTCAAAGAGGGTTCCACCTTCTATTTTACTTTACCATACTTTGATACAACTGAAGTAAAATCTGCTAAAGTCAGGAAACAGACTTCAGGACAGTCGATTAAAAAAGAAAATTATGACTGGCGAAAAAAAACAATACTTATTGTTGAGGATGAAGATAATAATGTATTATATCTGAACGAGATTATTAAGCGTACCGGAGCTCTAACGCTTGAAGCACGAAACGGAAAACAGGCAGTAAAACTGGTTGAGGAAAATCCTTCAATATCGGTAGTGATAATGGATCTTATGATGCCTGAAATGGATGGATATGCAGCTACACGTAGGATTAAAACAATACATCCGAATCTTCCGGTAATAGCACAAACAGCCTATACAAATGCACGTGAGAGGGAGAAGAGTCTTGAGGCTGGTTGCGATGGATATATTTCAAAACCATACAATCGTCCGGAATTGCTTGATTTCATCAATACATTTATCTAGTTATATTAATCAGATTTTAAAAGGCGGGATTTTTATAATAGTGATCTTATTATAAAGAATGGATCGTTAAGGAACCTCAGGGCAATAGTTTACTTTTTTCTCTTTGCTGAAAGTGATTTTTCCGGGTTATTGTTCAACACATCTTTTGAAATTCCAATGTCTTCTTCGTGGATATCATCACCAAAGGGTTCAATATGAATAATAACATCAAAGACTTCATAATCAAGTTTTTCTTTAATTTCTTTCTCAATTCTATGCGATATTTCATGAGCATTTGATAATGACATTTCTCCATCGAGTTCAATATCGATATTGATCATTAGTTTGTTTCCTGCACGTCTGATTCTCACCCGATGAGGATTACGTGTTTCCGGGATACCTTCAACTATTTCAAAAACTTTTTCGTAGATAGCTTTTTCTATGTTCCCGTCCATCAACTCCATATTTGTTTCGATAAAAATTTTTACGGCTACCCAAATAACCCATATACTTACCAGCAATGCTACAATTGAATCAATGGCAGGGATCTTAAAAAAATAGGTAAGAATAAGACCAATCAGTACAGACAAAGAGATGATTACATCACTTTTCATGTTCTTTGCATTAGCGCTAAGCATACTACTGTTTATCTTTCGCCCGATACGACCCAGGTACCATCCCAGGAAAAATTTTAATGTTATGGAAGTTACAATAGCTATGATTGCTGTAGTTCCCGGTATTTCAACCGATGGGCCGGCTATAATACGTTTAACGGAAGAAATGGCCAATTGGGGACCGGCAAAAAATATTAAAAATGAAACAATAATTGTAGCATTAGCTTCGGCTTTAGCATATCCATAAGGAAATCTCAGATTGGGGGGTTTTGAAAGCAAATAGGCAATACAAAGAGTAATAACAGAAATAAGTACATCTCCGGTAGAATCGATACCATCGGCAACTACTGAAAGACTCCCTGATACAAATCCTGCTGTAATTTTTAATATAGCCAGAAAAGCATTACCTGCAATAGCAATCCAGGATGCACGTTTAATCTGATCAATACGATCCGTCATATTTATTTATTTATCTCGCAGAACAGAAATATGGTTATCTGGCTATCAAAAATACTATTTTCTGAAAAAAGCAAAGAAATAAAAACCCATGAAAACTGCTGATAAAAAAATTTTGTCGGACAAATTATTTCGTGTATACTTGCAATAAGAATGGTGCAAATCTTTCTATCGAAAGAGTAGCTTAAAAGGGAATGCCGTGCTCCGGGATTATCAAAGGAAATTCGGCAACAGTTCCCGCTGCTGTGAGCTCCATAACTTTAAGGCACTCTTGCCACTGTGCTCATCTCTATAAATTTTCAGGGAGGTATGGGAAGGCGTCTTGAAGGGAGTAAGTCAGAAGACCTGCCATCGATTTTTACATTATGTAGCTTTCGGGAAAAAAGCTGAGTGATGATTGCCTTAAAACAATCTGTTACTTCTTCTTAACCCAAAGTTACAAATGATTACAGTAATAATCATTTGTGATGAAATATCGAAAAAAACTGGTTATTGTTGCGTTTTCTTTATGTTCTGTCTTATTCGCAAAGGCCGACATTTCTGATACGCTTATACATATCGATAAGGTAGTTGTCAAAGGGTTAAAATTTAACGAACATACCACAGGGTCTAAAATTTATACCATCGATACGCTTACCCTGAAAATGTTTGCAACCGGATCGCTCGCCGATATACTGAACATGGAAAATTCAACGGCGGTTAAAACCTATGGTCCGGGAGGAATGGCCAGTGTGGCAGTTCGGGGAGGGAGCACCAGGCATACGGCTATAATTTGGAACGGTTTTAATCTTGCAAATCCTATGAGCGGGGGAATGAATTTCTCGGCTTTACCTGCGGGCTTTATTGATGAAATTGCCGTTCAGCCTGGAGGTTCATCTACTATGTACGGAAGCGGTTCGGCCTGTGGAATAATTCTCCTTTCAAATAATCTTTCATTTAAGGATGATGGAGTTTTTCTTGACTTGAATAGCGAAACCGGAAGTTTTGGGACCTTTAATAATATGATTACGCTAGGCTACTCCGGTAAATTAATTTCATCAAGGATTAAAGCAGGTTACCAGATTGCCGAGAACGATTTTAAATTTAAAAATCCGGAAAAATATGGTAAACCCATTGATACTTTGAAACATGCCGGATTCAGAAGATATTCTTTACTCTACCAACTGGCGTTTAAAACAGGAAAATATTCTTTAGTTGAAACGGATTTTTGGTACATGAATCATTTTAAAAAAATTCCTTCCCTATTGTCCGACTATGAGGAAGGAAAAGCCGAACAAACAGACGAAAATGCACGCCTGACTTTGAATTATTCAACCTATGGCAACAACTGGTTCATTAAATACCGGTCCGGTTTACTGTACGATAATATTCGCTACAACGATCCGGCAGAAATAGAAATTCATTCAATGAACAGCTGCCTCTCCTTTATTAATGAAGTGGAAAGTCATTATACCCTCAGCAAACATCACAATATCAACCTGGGGATCAATCATACCCGTGAAAATGTTGTTTCTGAAAGTTATACTTCCGATACAATCCGCAACCGCACTTCAATATTTGGAAAATACAATCTTTCCCTGGTCAGCAACAGAATATTAATTTCAGTCGAATTCAGACAGGAATATGTCGAAGGCGAATTTACTCCTTTTGTATTTTCTGTCGGTGGCGATATTACTCTTCTGACTGGAATCCATTTAAAAGGAGTCATATCAAAACATTATGCTTTACCTGTTTACGATGATTTATATTGGAACGAAGACGCTTATTCAAAGGGAAATCCGGATCTCACCTCTGAATATGGTTGGAATAGCGAAGCAGGAATTATGCACCTGATCGAGAGAAAAAATTTATTGTTGCATCATGAAATAACGGTTTTCAGGAATTATATGAATAATTCAATCATCTGGCTGAAGGCCGATGATGGAAAATGGACACCTGAAAATGTGAATAAGTCCCTGTCCCGCGGTTTCGAATTTCTGGGTAATCTGAAAAGGGAATACCATAATTCGACTTTCAGTATCAGATACATGTACTCCTATACAAAGGCTTTGATATGGGAGAAAGGACAGCAAGAAAATGCCGACATCAACAGAATTTATGTTCCTGAACATGTGGCCTCCATATCGGCGGGTTATCGGCTGGGAAAATTCGAGGTCAGGTATCTCCAATCTTTTACGAGTAAGCGTTACTACGATAATTTTTACACACTCGACGCTTACACCTTGGGGAATATTTTTATCAGCTATGATTGGGTCTGCAACACTACTTGTTTTAGTACCTATCTGAAGCTGATGAATATTTATAATACATCATATCAGATCATGGCAGGCTATGCCCAGGCACCGCGTAACTTTTCTATTGGAATTAATTTTTCATTTAAATAAAACATATCATGATGTACAACTACCTAAATCTTAAGATCAAATTCCTCTTTGGAATGATATCCTTGTCAGTGCTATTTTTCTCTTGCGATAAAGATGAATCACCGGGAGAATACTCAAATGGAATTTTTATTGTAAATGAAGGAGGCTATGGAAACAATAACGGTTCTGTGAGCTTTTACAGTTACAGCACCGATTCGATTTTTAACAATATTTTCTTTAATGTGAATAATCGTTCGTTAGGCGATGTGGTACAATCGGTTACTGTACATAATAATAAGGCTTATATTGTAGTAAACAATTCGAACAAAGTGGAAATAGCCGACAGGAATACTTTTAAGGCAATCGGGGTTATATCCGATGTATCGCTGCCCAGGTACCTTGTTGTAAAAGATAATATTGGGTATTTATCGTGTTGGGGCGATAATTCGGTAAAAGTGATCGACCTGGAAACTAACATGGTTACCCAATCAATCCCGGTGGCATCGGGCCCCGAAAAAATGTGCATTGTCGACGATAAGTTGTATGTTGTCAATACGGGAGGCTTTTCGGTCGATTCGGTTGTGAGTGTTATCGATTTGACAAGCCTGGAAGTTGTTAAAAATATTATTGTAAAATTTTCGCCCCAGGATATTGTGATTGACAAGGATAACAAAATATGGGTGCTTTGTTTTGGTAAAGTGGTGTATGATTATGTCGATCCCTATCCTATCATTGAAGAATCACCGTCAAAAATTTATGAAATCGATCTGGAAACAGATGAATTGATAACAGAAGGAGAACTATTCCAGGATCAGCATCCGACCCAACTGGAAGTCAGCAATGATGGAATACTTTACTTAGGCGGAGGGTATACCTTTGCCGGTATTTACCGTTTGGAAATTGAAGCAGGCTCGGGTACGCTGACCCGGATTGTTACCGATTATGTATACGGATTCAATATCGACCCCGGATCAAATATCATGTATACTTTGCAGGCTCCAACCTATACCGATCCCGGCATATTAAAAAGATTTGAACTGGGTGGTACGTTGCTGGGTACCTACGAATGCGGTATCGGGCCAAACAGCGCTTCTTTTAAAAGCACACCTCTGTACTAGAATGCTTTTCCCAATAAAAAATTAAACCGGAGCCTTGAATTAAAGCAACTCCGGTTTTTTTTATTTCCATACCGGACAAATACTTTTGGGCACTATACAGTTGAATAATTCATAAATAATTAATAATAAACCACAATTTCTTAACAATCAGTTCATTATTTTTGTCACCCAAACAATTTACCTATGAGAAATTCATCTCCCAGGCAACTGGCAGTCCTGTTGGCGCTGGTAGCATCAGTCACTACTATTGGAGCAGGCTTAGTGGTTCAGGTATTTCATGAAACTAGTTTTCTTATTTCCATGTTTTTCACTGCTCTTGTTGTGTTTTTTGCAGTATATCTGATTGTTTTCTATTCACTTAATAACTTCATCTTCGAAAAAATCAAGCCCATTTATAAGACTATTTACAACATTAGTCAAACAGAGGAAAAATTTAAATTCGACCTTGAAGACAGGGATATTATTCAGGATGTTCAGGACGATGTAATGCACTGGGCACGAAAAAAGACCCGTGAAATATCACAACTTAAGCAACTTGAGAAATACCGTCGTGAATTTCTTGGCGATGTTTCACACGAGTTGAAGACGCCTATTTTTAATATTCAGGGATATATACTTACATTGCTCGACGGAGGTCTGGAAGATAAAAATATAAATCACCTGTATCTTGAAAAGGCAGAAAAGGGTGTTAACCGCTTGATCTCAATAATAAATGACCTGGAAAGTATTTCGCGGCTCGAATCAGGTGAACTTCAACTCGAATACCATCGGTTCGATATTGTTAAGTTGGTTGAGGAAGTTTTTGAGGAACATGACAGACTGGCACATGAGCGCAAAATAAAACTTAAGCTGGCTCGCAACCAGGATAAGATTTATGTAAATGCTGATAGAAAACGTATTCTTGAAGCACTTAGCAATTTGATCGTGAATTCAATAAAATATGGTAAGGAAGGAGGGCAAACAGTGGTCGAATTTCTAAATATGGGCGATAGCATAGTTGTTGAAGTTGCCGACAATGGCATGGGAATATCCGATAAAGATCTGCCTCGCATATTCGAGCGATTCTTCAGGACCGATAAAAGTCGTTCGCGCGAAATGGGAGGAACTGGCCTTGGATTAGCGATTGTTAAACACATTATTGAAGCACACAATCAGACAATTAATGTTCAGAGCAAGCTGGATAAAGGCTCTTCTTTTGCTTTTACATTGCGTAAGGCTTAGTTGGCAATTTAGCCAATAGCCTGTTTCCTGTAAAATTTATTTCATACAGTAAAACCCGAATTACGCGATAGAATTCGCTTAATTTGCCAAAATTGCTTTTTTCTATTCATAAATCTATCTTTGTGAAATTTTTAAGCAGGATACAAAAAGAAATCTTTCAATGAATACAAAGTTTCCGGAATATAAACCTTTCGATCTTTCTCAGATCAACAAAGAATTACTCGCACAGTGGACGAAGCTTGAAGTATTCAAACAAAGTCTTACAAAACGTAAAGGGAATAAAGTATATATTTTTTACGAGGGGCCTCCTTCGGCCAATGGTATGCCCGGTATTCATCATGTTATTTCACGGACAATCAAAGATATATTCTGCCGTTACAAAACGCTCAAAGGTTATATTGTAAACAGAAAGGCCGGATGGGATACACATGGTTTGCCGGTGGAATTAAGTGTTGAAGCCTCGCTGAATATTACCAAGGAAGATATTGGTAATAAAATTAGTGTGAAGGAATATAACGATACCTGCAGAAAGGAAGTGATGAGGTATACACGGGAATGGGAAGAATTGACCCGTATCATGGGCTATTGGATCGATATGGAGCATCCTTATATAACCTATGATAATCGTTATATCGAAACACTCTGGTATTTGCTTAAGGAACTATACAAAAAGGATCTTCTATACAAGGGCTATACTATTCAGCCCTATTCCCCGGCAGCTGGTACGGGATTGAGTTCTCACGAATTAAACCAGCCCGGTTGCTATCGCGACGTTAAGGATACAACCTGTGTGGCACAATTTAAAGTGATGGGCAATGAGCGTTCAGAATGGCTTTTTAAGGATGTGGATACTGAATTGTTCTTCCTTGCCTGGACAACAACACCCTGGACATTACCTTCGAATACCGCTCTTGCGGTGGGTGAGAATATTTCATATAGTAAAATAAGAACGTTCAATCCCTACACTTCTGAACCGATTATTGTGATCCTTGCCAGCGATCTGATGCCCGTCTATTTCGATCAGAATATTTCCGGGCTTCCTCTTGAAGCATTTCACGAAGGCGATAAAAATATTCCCTATACTATTTTGGCAAAGTTTAAAGGAAAACAATTAAAGGGAATTCAATATGAACAACTGATCGATTGGGTAAAACCGGATGGAAAAGCTTTCGAAGTACTTCAGGGTGATTTTGTAACAACAGAAGATGGAACAGGCATTGTACATATTGCCCCTACTTTTGGTGCTGACGATTTACGGGTTGCACAACAGAATGGAGTGGTAGCACTGACAGTTCTTGATAAAAATGGAACCCATGCTCCTTTGGTCGACAGAAAGGGGCGTTTTTACCGTATCGAAGATCTTGATGCCAGGTTTGTTGCCGATCATGTTGACCGAAAATCCTATGAAGAATTTGCCGGAAAGTATGTCAAAAATGAATATGACGATAATTTAACTGACAAAGATCCTACAGCCGATATTGATATTGCAGTGATGCTGAAAAAATCGGGGAAAGCATTCCGGATAGAGAAACATATTCATAATTATCCGCATTGCTGGCGTACCGATAAACCAGTTTTGTACTATCCGCTCGATTCGTGGTTTATCAAAACCACAGCCCTGAAGGACCGGTTAATTGAATTAAACGATACCATTAACTGGAAACCTGAATCGACAGGTACCGGGAGGTTTGGCAAATGGCTGGAAAATCTTGTTGACTGGAACCTGTCACGTTCTCGATTTTGGGGAACACCTTTACCTATCTGGGTATCGGAAGATAGATCGGAACTGAAATGCATCGGTTCGGTGGCCGAATTACAACAGGAAATTGATAAAGCAGTTAAGGCCGGATTCATGTTGGAAAATCCACTGAGCTCTTTTCGTGAAAATGATTTTACCGATACGAATTATAATCAGTTCGACCTGCACCGGCCCTTTGTTGATGAGGTGATACTGGCATCCGATTCAGGACAGAAAATGTTTCGCGAGACTGATTTGATTGATGTGTGGTTCGATTCCGGGGCCATGCCTTATGCACAGGTGCATTATCCTTTCAATATAAAGGATGATCAGTTTAGATTGATATACCCGGCCGATTTTATTGCCGAAGGAGTTGATCAGACACGTGGATGGTTTTTTACCCTTCATGCTATTGCCGTTATGATTTTCGATTCGGTTGCTTTTAGAAATATTATCAGCCACGGACTGGTGCTCGACAAGAATGGTAATAAAATGTCGAAACGCCTTGGCAATACAGTTGATCCCTTTGCAACCATAGAAAAATTCGGATCCGATCCACTGCGCTGGTATATGATTACCAATGCACAACCCTGGGACAATCTTAAATTCGATATCGATGGAGTAGAAGAAGTACGGCGTAAATTTTTTGCAACCTTATATAATACTTACTCTTTCTTTGCCTTATATGCCAATGTCGATAATTATGATCATTCGCAACCGGAAATAGCGGTTAAAGAGCGTCCCGAAATAGATCGATGGATAATTTCACTGCTCAATTCCCTTATTAGAGATATTGATGGGTATTACGAAAATTACGAACCCACAAAAGCAGGTCGTGCCATTCAGGATTTTGTAATAGAAAATCTCAGCAACTGGTATGTTCGTCTCAACAGGAAACGTTATTGGGGAGGTGAGTTTGATCAGGATAAGCTCTCAGCCTATCAAACCTTGTATACCTGTTTGGAGACTATAGCCATTCTGGCATCGCCCATTGCACCTTTTTACTGTGATAAGATTTTCTGTGATTTGAACAGCCGCAGTGGAAATTCTACTGCCGATTCAGTTCATCTGGTGGATTTCCCTGAATACAATGAAGCCTTTATCGATAAGGATCTGGAACAGCGCATGGAGATAGCTCAGACCATTTCATCCATGATCCTTGGTTTACGGCGTAAGGTCAATATTAAGGTTCGTCAACCCTTAAGTAAAGTGATGATTCCTGTCCTCAACAAGAAATTTGAAAAACAGATTAATGTTGTATCCGGGCTGATCCTCTCTGAAGTAAACGTGAAAGAGCTTGAATTACTTACCGATGCATCCGGCATACTGTTAAAAAAGATAAAACCCAA
>CAZMVE010000089.1:0-12147 GCA_964569585.1 uncultured Bacteroidales bacterium
ATGACCATGCCGGGTTTACCCAAATTTCCGGCAGCTTTAAGAATAAAAGTCTTGCCCGATGGCCGCGTAACAGGTTTGACCTAATTGTAACAGTATATTTCTTACTGCTATATTTTCTATCGAAAAGGTTGAAAACATAATAATAACTTTTTTTTATTCCGGTAGGCTACCCGGCATTATTTCTATATTTTTTGGTCGTAAAAACTAACCAATAAATTGTGGCAGGATGAAGAATATACCGGTTATCACTGTGTGTGAGAAATCCCTTGCACAGGCATTTGAAGCGGCGCTGGTTGCTCTTTATGAAAGAGGTATAAGATTCAGGACCCAGTACGATAAACCCGGCGATCCTGAAAGTCTCGATTGTACACTGAATTTAACTATCGAAGAACCTGAAAGTGAACCCATGATTCATATGGCATTTCCAGGAGGTATTGAGCAACTTAAAGAATATGTGCTGGAACTTAAAGGCTTCAAAGATCATTGGGTGAAGAATATAAACGATCCCAATGATACGCGCTGGGAGTATACCTATCATGGAAGAATGGAGAAATATGGTATCTGGATGGAAAAAGAATCGGGCAAGTCTACGGAAAAGGGACCCTTTAAAATAAACCAGGTTGAAACAGTGATCAATAAACTGGTCGCACAGCCTTTTACACGGCAGGCACAAATAATTACCTGGATGCCCAATCTTGATGCCGATTGTTACGATCCGCCTTGTTTGCAGTCGTTATGGTACCGGATTATTGAAGATGAGAAAGGGATCTGCTGGTTAAACTGTAATATTCGATTTCGCAGTAACGATGCCTGGGGAGCCAGCTTCATGAATATGTTCGGATTTATACAGTTCAATAAAGAGGTTATTGCTGCCGAGGTTGCGAAAAGATCGGGTAAAACTGTCAGGTTGGGAAGGTTAAATTGGCAAGCCGATTCATACCACATCTATGGAAAAGATATTCAACAGGCTAAGGAAATGTTATTTGACAGGATCGAAAGCCTGAGCCTGGAAGAAAGAACCTATAATTTTTCCGATGAATTCATTCGTGAAATGTATGATAGTGCCGAACCCATGATTCTTGAGAAGATCAAAAATTATGATGTAAGTCATTAAATTGTTAGGTATCAGATCACAATAAGGCTATTTCGTATATTTTGCTTTAAACCAGATCGGAGTTATCGGATTTATAACACGAATTGAAAAATTTTGCTTGATTATAATATAATATCTACAGTGAAATAGAAAATAATATATTTTCTATATTGCTGTTTTATAACCAATTAATCGAAATAGGAGAAATTAATTGAAAATAATCACATACCGGAGGGTTACTTTTTGCACTTTTCTGGAATAAACCGTGGCGTTGATAGATAGAAGTTAAGTCCAACCACGAAACAGATAGCATTGATAAGCAAATTGAATCGCTGAAGGGACTCTGGATTCCAGAAGTCCCTTCTTTTTTAAGTTGATAGAAGAATTCTATTTTGGTTTTGATATAAACATAAAATAGCAACATTTTGTTAGTCTGAAATGGATAAGAGACATCCCATTGTTTTATTTTAAGATATTTTTTTCTACCTTTTAAATATAAATTGAGATTATGAAGCCAAGGTTTTTGATCCTATTATTGATTTTGAGTATTGGAAATGTTAATGCTCAGAACTGCAGGTATATCCAGAATAAAGTCAGTGGTATGGATGGCACACGGTTGGTTATTACAGAACCGCTTGATTATTCAGCACAAACAATTTCAGAAAGATTAAAAATATGGGCAACAGTGTATGGAGATACTGCTGTTGTATTAGCATTTGTTGTCACAACAAACAATTCCCTGTCCGTATCGAAGGGTGATAGTATAATTTTGACTCGGAAAGATAATTCAAAAGTATATCTTTCTGCACATCAGGACGCAGCAACACTCGGAAATGAAACAAAAACACTCACTGTTCTTACACTTCTTGATTTGGAAAATCTTCAGAGACTGGAACTGCAGCCTGTTAGTGAACTATCCATATCAACTTCAGGTGATAAATTATTGTACATCGCAGAGAATCGGAAACAAGCCGCTACGATTGTGAATCTGATAAACTGCGTTAAAACTTATCTTAATAAAGAATAAAAATTTTGTCAGCCATATTAATTCTTGAATAAAGAGAGGCAAATTTCTTTTATTAGAAATCATTAAAGTATTATAGATAAAAGTTTGAATCCTTAAACTCCAGAGAACATACATTCTTATTTTGCTTGAAAAATTCAAATAGAAAGTTTTTTTTATCTTTAGCCAGTTTAATATGTAATTAATGCAGGCTTCAACTCAAAAGGCAGATGCATGGTATATAATTGTTAATCCCAATGCTGGCAAGGGATTAGGGGACAGGGATTGGCATCAAATTGAATCCTTTCTTAAACAGAAAAACCTTTGTTTTGTGGTAAAATTTACCCAATCAAAAGGTCATGCCATGCAACTGACCCGTGATGGAATAAGGAAAGGATACAGAAATATCATAGCTGTAGGAGGGGATGGTACCATGAACGAGGTTGTTAATGGTTGCTTTAATCAGGCAGTTTGTGCTCCCAATGAGATTTGTATATCTATGATCACTATCGGTACCGGTAACGACTGGGGAAGAATGTTTGGAATACCAACTGATTATCAAGAGGCTATAGAGGTAATATCTGAGAAAAAAACCTGCCTTCATGATACAGGAATTGTTCATTACCATCATGGTTCCCGGCGCGAAAAACGTTTCTTCATAAATATTGCTGGCTTGGGTTTCGATGCTATTGTTGCTCAGCGAACTAACCGACAAAAAGAAAAAGGTCGAAGTGGTAAAGCATTGTATATGTGGAATTTGTTGCGAAGTCTAATAGCTTATTCTTATAGCCAGGCAGAAGTTGTAATTGATGGAAATAGGATCAACAATAAGGTCTTCACTATTAGTTTGGGCATTGGACGCTATTCTGGTGGTGGTATGATGCAAACTCCGGGAGCCATACATGATGACGGATTGTTTGATGTCACAATTATTAAGAAGATGCGAAAAGGAGAGGTAATACGTAATCTCAAATTGCTATATAATGGAAAAATACTTACCCATCCTAAGGTTGAAGGGTATACCGGCAAAGATATTTTAATAGATTCAGACCCGCTTATTCATTTGGAAGTCGACGGAGAATCGCTGGGTCATTCTCCCTTCGAATTTCAGATTATTCCCAAAAGCATTAATATTGTTCATAACGGAATACCTGTAAATTAGCAGGCTGGTATCACAACTTCTACATAGATAATCTTACTTTTTTTGATACAGAGCAGTTTATTTTTCTTTTTTTGATACGGGTTTTGCATTCCATTCAATACCATTAAAAGTACCTTTAGCCAGTTTTCTCGAAATAAAATTACCCTCCAGGTTGGCCTCAGGGATACCCAGGTAGGGAACCCCATCGCGGTACGATGCAAAATTACTTTTTTTGATTTCCAGTGAATAGTACATTTGAGCAAAGAATTCTTCGCCAAAAGGTACAACTACATTGAGTTCCGTTATAGTATCCCTGGTTTCACAAACAGTGAATGATATTCCTTCTCCCTGCCATTCACCGGCTAATGGGCCGGATTGTTTGTTGCAGGATGCAATGCATACCGTCACAGCAAGAGCGAGACATAGATAAATTAATTGTTTTTTCATAATGCAGATAAATATTTTTTAATTCAAGATTATTTAGGATTTAGTATGCCTTCTTTATTTGTTAGTATGACGTAGTTAGAATAATTCAGTGTGGATTAGCCATAAGGAATATCTATTTTTGCCTGAAGAATCAAATTTATTAAAAATTGTTGTATGAATAATTTCGAATATTATAATCCTGTAAACATCATCTTTGGAAAAGACCGCATAGGGGAATTACAGAATCTTATTCCCCAGGGTACAAATATTTTATTGATTTATGGAGGAGGTAGCATATTTAAGAATGGTGTTTATCAGAAAGTTATCCAGGCACTCGATGGGTATCATGTAAAAGAGTTTGGAGGAATAGAACCCAATCCCACCCATGAGACTTCGATGAAAGCTATCGCACTGATTAAGAAGGAAAATATCGACTTTTTACTGGCAGTAGGTGGCGGATCGGTAATCGATGCAACAAAATACATTGCAGCGGCGGCTCATTTCGACGGCAATTCGTGGGATATTCTGGCTAATGAAGCTGAAATTAAAGAAGCTATACCGCTGGGTACCATTCTTACGCTTCCGGCAACAGGAACCGAGATGAATGCCAATTCGGTAATCTCACTCAAATCAACTAACGAGAAGCTTTCCTTTGCAAATAAAAAGGTAATGCCTAAATTTTCCATTCTCGATCCTACTATTCCGGCTTCGCTTCCTCCTCGTCAAGTTGCGAATGGGGTTGTCGACTCATTTGTACATGTTATCGAACAATATATTACCTATCCGGCTTCAGCTCCGCTTCAGGATCGCCTGGCGGAAGCCATACTTATAACGCTTATTGAAGAAGGCCCGAAAGTTTATAAAAATCCTGCCGATTACGATGCCATGGCGAACCTGATGTGGTGTTCAACTATGGCTCTGAATGGCATAATTTCCTGCGGAGTGCCCAACGATTGGGTAACTCATCAGATAGGACATGAATTGACGGCTTATCATGGCATAGACCATGCCCGTACCTTAGCCATTGTTTTACCCGGAGTTTGGTCGGTTTTCCGTAAGGAGAAAAAAGAGAAGCTTATACAATATGCTACAAGGGTTTGGGGTATTTCCTCCGGGAGTGAGAATGAAAGAATTAAAGGGGCAATTGAAATGACAATTGAGTTTTTTGAATCGGTGGGAATTAAAACCCGCCTTGTTGATTATAACGTCGGAGGAGATACCATTGAAAAGATTGTTGAAAGGTTTAAAAAACGTAACTGGACAGCCATAGGCGATCGTGAATTAGCGACTCTGGAAAAAGTAAGGGAAATACTTGAAAGCAGGTTATAACATAGCTATGTTTTTTCTACACAGAATATTCAATGAAGTATAGTAAAGGAATTGTAAACTGGGGCATCATCGGTACCGGCGATGTTTGCGAGGTCAAAAGCGGACCTGCATTCAATAAAGTTCCCGATTCGCGGTTAGTCGCGATAATGCGGCGAAATGAAAAAAAGGCTGCTGATTATGCCCTGAGGCATCATGTTCCGAAATATTACACCGATGCCGGTGAGTTAATTAAGGATCCTGAAATAAATGCTATTTATATTGCGACACCTCCTGCCTTTCATGAGGAATATGCACTTGCAGCGATTAATGCCGGTAAACCTGTTTATATCGAAAAGCCAGTTACATTGAATGCCGAAAGCTGTGAAAAAATTATTCAAGCCTCGGAAAAGAATGGTATACCGGCATCAGTTGCGCATTACCGGCGACGTTTGTCTTTATTTCTGAAGATCAAAGAACTGATTGGTGAGGGTGCAATAGGAAAAGTTAATATGGTTACGCTGCGCATGATGCAATCGCCAGCTCACAATATTATAGCCAAAACCGATGAGTTCTGGAGAGTAGATCCTTCAATTTCAGGTGGTGGCTTCTTTCACGATCTGGCTCCCCATCAACTGGATATCATCAACTGGATATTTGGAGCGCCTGAATCGTTTGCCGGAAATTCCTTCAACCAGGGAAAACGCTACGATGCACCCGATGTAACACACATTCAGGCAACCTACCGGGAACCTATTTTTTTCGAAGGAATATGGTCTTTCAATGTGCATGAAAGCTGTAACGAAGACCGCTGCGAGATTTTTGGTGAAAAGGGAAAGTTGTGCTTTTCTTTTTTCTGGAGCCCGGTGCTTGAAATACATACCGGTTCAGGAATTGAAAAGATTGAATTACCCTATCCGGAACACGTACAACAGCCTATGATAACTGATGTTGTCCGGTTTTTCAGGGGTGAAATCTCAAATCCAAGTCCTCTCAAGGAGGCTTTGTGGACAATGAAGATGATGGATTGCACGGTAGAAAAATGAAAAATTAATAATTTTGAACGAGTATTTAAAAGAGAAGCCAAAGGAATGAGGAAATAAGCTTTAGTCAAAAGGCTTAAGGGATAAGGCAGAACTGGAGATAGAGTGCCGGATTTTTTTATAGCATAGAACAAGGGGTGCTTTTCAGCCTCCTGCCTGTATCACTATTTGGCCAGGCTGGCATATATCCTTGGCGGTATATTCAGTTGCCATGCCAAGGCGCTGACTTATCTGGTTACCTGAAAGATAACCAAAAGCATAAGCATTAGCAAAAACACCACGCAGCAATTGAATATCATGGCATGTTGTAGCCAGTGCTTTGTTAATTATCACAATATAACTGTCATTCACATTTAGTCTTCAGATAAAGTGCTGATTTTTGCACGCTCTTTTAAAAGTTTTGTTAGTGCATCAGCCGGTAAGACTTTTAAATTTGCTTGTGAAAGGAATAGCATTCTAAGCTATAATAAACAAATAATTGCCTGTTTCGTGTTTCGTTTTACTGAGTCTCTGTTTGTGAGTCTAAAATATAAGCTACTTTGCCTGACCGGTTTGCGACATAAGTAACTCGTCTAGGAATTAATCTGAAAACCTTATAGGGAACTCCGAAAAAATTTCTAACAATATTCCCACTATCACTTAAAAGAGTGTATTTATGTTTGTTTTTTCTGCGATTTCTATTATAACTTTCAATGAACTGCCTGCTTAAGCCTATAAAATTTTAACTACCTAATTAAACACATCAGAGAAATCACAAAAAAACAAACTTTCCTTATACAGGCTGCCATACTGTGGATAGAAGAAAATAGCCAGCTTTTTTTTATTTATATTTAACTGAAAAATAATGGTTACTTAAGCGGTTGCATCAGAAATCTTTGCACTGTATTCTTCAACTCTCTGGTAAGCCAGCTTTGAACTTATCATTACAATTGGCAATCCGGTTCCCGGTATTGTTGAGGCACCAACGTAAAATACATTTTTGAAAATCTCATCGTAGTTTTTCGGGCGAAAACCTCCAATTTGTAACATATCGTGCGATAGTCCAAGTCCGCTTCCTCTATGAAGATTGTACTGATTCTGCCAGTCTTCAGGTGTATATACCGTTCTTGAAACAATCTCCGGCTTTATGTCTTTTCCTATACGTTCGGAAAAATCTTCAATTATACTATCCACAATTATATCACGATCGCTCCAGTCAGGTTTAAACCTGAGGTCGGGGACAGGGCAGACAAAAAACAGACTTTCAGAGTCAGGTGGGGCACAATCAGGATTATACTTCGAAAGTAAATTTACATAATAATAAGGTTTTTGGAGTGAGGCAGGATTTTTAAAAACTTTGTCGGCATATTCTTTAAAATTATCGCCCAGAAAGTAATTATGATGATGTACCATCGGAAGTTTACACTTAAGACCTAGATATATTGTAAGCGGCCCCATGGTCCAGGATTTTTTGTCAAGCTTTTTCTGAGAAAACTTGGTTCTTTTAAATACAGAACCTCTGAAGACAGCAGCATCGGAATTTACAACAATGATATCTGAAGTCCAACTCTTGCCTTTCTGATCAATAAGGATGGTTAATTTATTATTATTACCAATAAAGTCCTTTATTTCTGTATTATAAGTAATCTTAACATTCTCTTTTTCAAGCTCATTTACAATACCTTCAATTATCTTATACATTCCGCCTTCAACGTTGAAATAACCATCGTGGATGAATTCAGTATAAGAGAGCAAGGTATAGACAGCCGATGTATCGAATGGAGTCCTGCCAAGAAAAAATGCGACAAGTGATAATATCTGGACTGCATCGTCTGACTTGAAATATTTTGAAACCTGCTGCCAGAAATTGCGGAATAGGACAGGCAGATGTACAGGATTAACGCTAAGCAGTTTTATAAAATAGTTAAAAACAGAGTTATAGTTGTTTTTAATTGCTACATCTACAGTATCATGAAACAGCCGCTTGCATTTTTCAAGATACCTGATCATTTTCTTTTCAAAGTCGGGTTCAGCTTCAATGAACTGGGCAGCCAGCTTATGTATGTCTTTATATAAAAAATAGGTTTTGGGATTTCCCCTGAAATTAACTGTATACAAAGGATCGAGACTAAAATATTTAAATGGTAATTCTATTTTGCAATCCTTCGCAAACTCAGTAAATTCATACGACATACTGAAAAAGCTTGGTCCTGTATCAAAGGTAAAACCATCTTTTTTAAGCTGGTTAAGTCTTCCGCCTGCCTGACTGTTCTTCTCAATTATTTCAACACTATAACCTTTTTTTGAAAGCCTCAAAGCTGTCGCAAGTCCTCCCAGTCCGGCTCCGACAATTAAAACATTTTTTGCCATATTTTACTTTTTCATTTTATTTAATACCTGAGGATATAATTCATTTTTCACATAACCAAATTCCGGTTCAATCTTCAATATTTTTTCGAGATAAAAAATTGAGGATTGATAATCATTCAGATATGAGTACGATTGTGCAATTACAGTCAGCAGACTAAGATAATTCCAGTTTTCTTTAATATCACTTACATTTTTCTCCATAAGCACCTGTGCTTTGAGGTAATATGTCACGGCTTCGTTTTTTGATCCGCCAAATACAGAGGGCATATAAAATTGAATATTTGCATATTGAACATACGCGAAAGGATTTTCTTTGTCCAGTTTTATTGCATGGTTAGCGTGATCAATACTTTTAGGTCCTATAAAAGGAGCCAATAACCTGTTTAATCCTATTCTGTAACCATAAAACGCTGCTTTGTATGAGTTTACTATTGAAAGATTTTTTGTCTCTCTCGACAGAATTGAAATATTTTTTTCGGCTAGTTCAAGGTAATACTTAGCTTCATCGTTTTTCTTGTTACCTATGCACCATGCAATGTATCCATACTGGTAGTTAACTAATTCAAGCAAAAAAACATTGTTCTTATTTTTAACTGCATCCATTCTGTCAATAATACTTTTCCAGTTTCTCATATTATTATAAACATAGGCAGAGTAAATATCTGATTTATCTCTTGCTCTGATAGTTGTGTTTAAAAATATCAGGATGAAAAATATTACTTTATATCGCGACCTTTCCACTGGTATGATTTAATGTTATTATTAATGAATGCCTTATATATAAACAAACCACATGAGATTTGTATAGGTATTAAAAACAAAAGGTTATCTGTTACTTTTTGCTCACTGATTACAGAAACAATTATCCGAATTAAGAAAAATGTAACAAGATAGATAATAAGGAAAACTAATGACAATTCCATCGTAATAAGTACGAAGCCGAATGTTGTAATTAGCCAGAACAGGACCGACAGAATAATTGAATTGCCAAAAAAAGCACAAACATTCTTTGAGAAACCATTAACAGCCTCATTAAAACCATTGTACATTCTGCATTGAATAGTGTTGTCACCAACTAAGCAGGCAATCCGGTGCTTCTTTTTTTTGAAAAAGCGTGCAATCTCTATATCTTCTACCTTATAGGTTTTCATTTTATTGTGAGGTTCCAAAGAATTATATATTCTGGTATTAAAAAACATAAACTGCCCATTGGCTGCAGCTAATGAAGACATTCCCGATTTACGAACCAGGATCAGAGGTAGAAGAGAGAGCAGAATGTAGTTCATATTCGGGATGGTAATCTTCTCTCCGAATGTTCTAATGATCTGTTTTGGGAAAATTGAAACCATGGTAAAATTGAAATGTTTTGCATAAGAGATTACATTTAAAATAATTTCATTGCTAATTCTGACATCAGCATCCAGAAACAATAAATACTCACCTTTAGCTTTTTGAGATAATGAATAACAAGCCCAGTTTTTACCAAGCCAATCTTCAGGCAATCGATCAGAGTTTATAAGGCTAATTCTTCTGTCAAGTAACGCATATTCTTTAACAATTTCGGCTGTCCGGTCGGAAGATTGATCATTAAATACAATAACTTCAATTTCATGATAATCCTGGTGCAGAATATCACTCAATATATTGCCGATATTTTTTTCTTCATCTCTTGCAGGTATCAGAATAGAAACCAGTGGTCTTTCTTCGAGGTTTCCTTCTGGCAGTTTTGAACGAAAAATAAGATTAACTAAAGCAATAAGTAATTGCAGTATTGTGAACACAAAAACAAACCAGGCGATATACAACATCACGACTCTGCTTTTTTAATGTTCTCTGCAACACATCCGGAATAGAACATGTTATATTCTTTCTGAATCTTTTCAATGTCAGTATTCATATTGTCATATTCCTTAAGATAGATAAAAAGAGATGGCTTTTGGTTCGAGAAATAATCAATCAGATTTGCAAGGAAAATTATCTGAACCTTACCATTAACCTCTTTCAGGATCCTTTCCAGCCCTTTCTCAAATTGAAAAGACTGATCATATATTGAAGTTATTCTACCCTGGGGAAAAAGCATTACCAAGTTTTTACTATCGGATAAGAGCTCAATAGTATAATTAATTGATTCAATAACACTTCTGCTCTTTTTCTTAACTGAATAACCCCCTGTATTAATAAAAAAGCTGAACTTCCTGAGCTGATCTTCAAGCATCATAAAATGAAATCTCTTATGGAATAACTTCAGATTAATGTACATTACCCAGAAACCATCCCACCAACTAACATGATTTGAAATCAATAAAAGTGGAAGATTCTTTTGCTGAAAATCTCCCGAAATAATCACTTTATTGAAATGCCTTCTGATTTTAAATACAGCATAAAACTTAAAAAAGGGATATACAATCCAATGATGTCTGGCTTTAATTATCATTTTATAAGTTTAAAAAAGACAATTAATGAGATAAAAAAGATTATCTGTATCAGGATTAGCGTAAAGGCAATTGAATTCCGTGTTTTGATTCCAGAGACCTTTATAAAAGTCTGAAAGATAACAGCAATTATAAACCATGCTACATAATTTTGTAAAGGCACTGCATCACTTTCCCAGTACCACATATCTAAAATCGGAGCAATTTGTTCAAGAACAAGATCATAAAAAAGAACTATTAGAGATGAGATAATGATCTTCAGCGAAACAGGTAATGTAATTCCTTCAGTGGTTGCACTACCGGCATAAGTCAACATCACCCAGTTAGCTGCAATTAATAAGGGAGTGTCGAATAGCTTAATTCCCAATGCATTTCCATATCGGTAATTACCAAAAATAAGGTTAGTATTGACTCCGGTAACCTCAACAAAAAAGCTCCATAATCCAATCAAAGCGAAAACGACAATCGTTTTAGAATTGAAAGTATCCTTATGAAAAAGTAAAATTGTGAAGAAGCTAAGAAGCAATGCTACAGGCAATAACTTAAGAAACAGCTGAGAAGAAAACGGAGTTACTATGCCAATTAAACCAACAAAATAAAAAACAATGAAGAAGATTACCACATATTTCTTATTCTGTGAAAATTTACTTCCTATATCATTTAGTAACAATGCCATTCAAGTTCTCCTTCGTTTTGGGTTTAAACAATTTCCGAAAGCCATTTATCATAATTAAATTCAGAAGTATCAGGCTGAATGCAAAACCTGTATCCTCAATAGGAACAGTTAAAAACCGGATACCCAGTATCTCAGAATTATTGTACCAAACAACCTCTCCGGGAATGAATGTACCGGTTAAAACGGCATTTACAATAAAAAACGGAATCAAGATTATTAGAAAAGAAATAAAATATCTGTTTAATAACCGGGTTCTATCGAAAAGAGCTAACACTAAAGCAAGTATCAGCAGACTGAAATTAAATAAGGTATAGGTCTTTTCATAATTTAAAATATTAACTGCCAGAAGGATCAGAATGAGGATTCCTGAAAGAATCCTTACAAAATTATTACTGAGAATCATGTCAGGGAAATAGTAAATAAAAACATAATGTATAAAAACACAGGCATATGGTATAAGAATGAAAAAAATCCATTCTTCTAAAGGTAATCCGAGAAAAACAATTTTTGAATGGTAGGTAGGGTTAAAGCCCCATATACCTGCCTTGACAAAAAAGATATCCAATGTAATATAAATAGCACCAACTAATAAAATTGAAGGGAAAAGGCTACTCCATATTCTGTAAAACCTTACTTTCTTATCGAAACTTAAAATGAATGGGATAATAATTGAAAATAT
>CAZMVE010000090.1:0-2239 GCA_964569585.1 uncultured Bacteroidales bacterium
GTTGTCGATATGTTATATTTCCCCATATTTGAAAGTACTTATCCCGACTGGTTTCCAATCTGGCACGGCCAAAAATTCATCTTTTTTAGGCCCATATTCAATATTGCCGATTCAGCAATTTCAGTCGGAGTGGTTTCAATTTTTATTTTTCAACGTAAATATCTTCGGGAATTTAAATAGGTATAAAATTTCTTCCTTCTTTTTAGTAATATAAGAATCTTATTCCTGCAATTTTCTGTGATTTAATTATTTTTGTGCCACTGAAGATATTCATAAAATCATTGATTAAATGAGGGATGTTGTTATTGGAATCGATATTGGTGGTACGTTCACGAAGTATGGTATAATCGATATTAATGGACATTGTATAAAGGAAAATTTTACTAGTACGGATAAATATTCCGATTTTGATATTTATCTGGAAAATCTTCATACTGAAATAGAGGAATCGGTCTCATCAATAAACGAATCTATCGAAATAAAAGGCATAGGTATTGGGGCCCCCAACGGTAATTATTATACGGGAACGATTCAAGATGCTCCCAATCTGAACTGGAAGGGTACAATTCCATTTGTAGAAAAAATTAAAACCTATTATCCGGGTATTCCAGTTGTACTAAACAACGATGCAAATGCTGCTGCCTTGGGAGAGATGATTTATGGCGGAGCTAAAGGAATGAAAGATTTTATTGTAATTACTTTGGGGACAGGCCTTGGAAGCGGTATTGTTGTTAATGGAGATATTGTATATGGACACGATGGATTTGCAGGTGAATTGGGACATATAAATGTAAAACATCGGGGAAGAGAGTGTGGCTGCGGGAAACTAGGTTGTCTGGAAACTTATGTTTCAGCAACAGGGCTGAAGCGCACAGTATTTAAACTCTTGGCGGAACGTATTACAGAGAGTGAACTCAGGAACTACAGTTTTGAAGATTTAACATCAATAATGGTATCAGAAGCCGCAAAAAAAGGTGATGAGATAGCAATTGAAGCTTTTGAATTAACAGGTAGGATTTTAGGTATTAAATTAGCCGATGCTGTTGCCTGTACAAGCCCGGAAGCTATTTTTTTATTCGGAGGATTGGTCAAAGCCGGAAATATTCTTATTGAGCCTACAAAAAAGCACATGGAAGAAAACCTGTTTCCCATTTATAGAGGAAAAATTAAACTGCTGATCTCAGATCTTCATGAAACCAATGCGGCAGTTTTAGGTGCCTCTGCTTTAGCCTGGAAAGAGTTGCAAAAGTAATTTTTTTTGACTTACTTATGCCTTGTCAAGGAGTAAGAAAATTGGCAGGCTTTTATGGATACATTTTTAAAAGGTAAAAACATATTAGTAGTTGAAGATGAGGAAACTAACTGGTTCCTTATACGCGATATTTTACATAGCTATCAGGCACTGACTACTTGGGCTGAGTTAGGTGCAAAAGCTATCGACCTGATAAAAAGTGGTGAAAATTACGATGCTATTTTAATGGATATTAACCTTCCTTCGATGGACGGGTTTGAAGTGTCGCGTCAAATTAAACTGTTGCGTACTGATATTCCTATTATTGCACAAACTGCCTTTGCGCTCGATAATATGATCGAAAACTGCTATGCCGCAGGGTGTTCAGGACACGTAATAAAACCCTTCACAATAACTGAACTTATTGCGGCCTTGCGAAAAGTGCTTGATTAATTATTGATTTCTATTTTTCTACATCTTTTATTGCTTCATTAAGAAATGTTATAAAGGGAAGAGAAGCCCTAAAACATTTTACTATTTCCTGTAATATGTCAGCATGCATCATTTCATCGTCGCTTTTCATCCTGATCAGGCCATAACTTTTAAACTTCAATAGTTCTATATCAGGAAAATCTCTTGAAAATCCCCTGGGCTGAGTTTTAAGCTTTTCTCCGCTAATATCTCCAAATAGTTCTTTGATTTCTTTTGAATTTATGATGTTTTTAAATTCATCGGTGAAAGTAAAAATGTCTTTCCTGATAGCTGTTAGTATGGGTGAAGGAGGTTGATAATTCCCCGATGCTATAAAACTTCCTCCGGGCTCGATGTGTAAATAATATCCTGCATTCATCGATTTGCGTCCACCGGGAACTAAAAAGGTCCCGAAATTTGTTTTGTATGGAGATTTATCGGTAGAGAAACGTATATCACGAAATATTCTGTAAATGCAATCCCTGGGCTGAAGACCTGCAATATTCTTATCAAACCGGGATACTTCGTACAGCAATA
>CAZMVE010000090.1:2339-10296 GCA_964569585.1 uncultured Bacteroidales bacterium
AGCTATAGTATGAAAAAAATAGCTCTTATTGTCGCCGGAGGTTTTGGAACACGAATGCAATCGAAAATACCCAAACAATTTATGGAATTTAATGGTTTACCGTTACTTATGCATACCGTAAACAAGTTTTATGCTTACGATTCTTCGATCGAATTAAGAGTAGTACTTCCTGAATCTGAAGTAAATACCTGGAATGAATTATGTACAGAATACAACTTTAATCTGCCCTGCAAAATATTTTATGGTGGCGAAACCAGATTTCATTCGGTAAAAAACGGATTGCACGATCTGCCCTCTTCAGCATTAGTCGGAGTTCACGATGGTGTGCGTCCTCTGGTTAGCTTTGGAACAATAACCCGATGTTTTAAACTGGCTGAAATAAATGGAACTGCCGTACCGGTTGTACCTGTTTCCGAGTCGATAAGACGTGTTGAGGGTAAAGATTCCATTTCAGAGGAGCGTTTACTGTATCGTATAGTACAAACTCCACAGGTATTTAGCTCCGAAATCCTGCTCGATGCCTATAATTTGCCGTTTGAAGATTCTTTTACCGATGATGCCAGTGTTATAGAAAAAGCTGGTTATAAAATATATTTGACAGAAGGTAATGAGGGAAATATTAAAATAACGTCTCTAAAAGATTTATTAATAGCTGAGATATTAAATACCCAGAAGGAAAAGTAAATTATTACTCAGCTAATTTTTCAACTATTCCATTTCCTTTTTTCTCTATCTCTATTGCTTCCGGCTCGCATTTATAACTGATATAGCCTCCTATCTTTGAAAGAGCTTTTAGTTTTTTCGTAGCGCAGACTTTCCCTTTGCCTCCAAATGAGGTTTGAATATCTACTACATCTCCTTCCAATTCAAAGGCCGAAAAGGTGGCACTTGTACTGACATTTACAACCTGGGTGTTAGCATATCCGCTGGCAGTAAGTATACTGCCTTCTGTTAAAAGGATTTCAAGATAATCTACATCCAGGTCAAGATAGGCTTTACCACCACTACGCTGGACAATTTTTAAGCTATCAGTCTTTATTAAATTAAAAGTTGAAACTTCTGCATTACCCATTATTTCGATTTCTTTGATCGATGGGCAACACAGTTTTGCTGTGACATTTCCACTACAGTTAACACTACTGACTAATTTTAATGTAAGAACACCATCTTCAATAGTTTTAATAAGGCAACTTAAATCTAGGTCGTGTAAAGAAATATCAAGAGTATATTTCTCTGAGCGTTCTATCTCCAGTAATATACCACTGGATATTTTGATTTTTTTAATTGTATCAACAGGAGTAAAATCCTGGGCAGTGCTATCTGGCATATAAATCAGAAAGATGCTTAGAGATAAAAAAATATACTTCATCATAACCGGATTAGTTAAAATTGTTTAGTGTATATAAAGATACGATATGTTTTTTCAGGTATCACTTTAAATACCGATGTGTAATAAACGGTTCTTTTTGAATTATTAGTATATAATGAAAAAGGCCACAAATTAATTGCAGCCTTAATCATTAAATAAATCTTTACTTACGCGCCTAACTTGTTGCCCATGATCTTAGATCGCACATCCAGCTTTCGAGAATAAGTTCAGGTTCGACCTGACTTGTATTCCAATCGGAATGCTGAATGTCAATCATCCAATTTTCAAGTTGAATAGTGCCTTCACCGGAAGAATCTCCCCAGGATTGATGATCAGGTCTTAACATCCATTTTTCAACGAAGAATGTTTCTTCACTCTCTGTCAAATTCGTCTTACTATTACTAACCCATGATGAAAGATCAACCATCCAGGAATCAATCTCCAGATTTGTCTGATTGTAGGAATTACCATCATTTATTATCCTGTTGCCTTCTGGTTCAGTAGCCGTTAAAATTGCGGGAGAAACGACGGAAATAAAAAATAGTACTGCTACAATCTTCGTTTTTATATTCAACCTGATTTTGGTTTTCATGGTTTTGGTTTTGAAAGCTTACTTTCATATAGTATGCCAGAAAGCATAAAGGCCTATAATCCAGCTTGATATTAAAATTTCGAAGAACAGTGTAAAATCAATATTGACCGCTTTGTATACATGAGTTGTACGAATATGAACACATTTTTTTTTGTCATTTCGATAGACTAATTTTAGAAACCATCAGAAAAACGAGAAATTAATGTTAGTTACTTGATTTACAGGTCATGTCGTTAAAAATTGATTCACTTACTAAAACATTTGGTAAACAGGTAGCTGTTGATAAAGTATCATTTGAAATCAAAAATGGCGAAATTGCCGGCTTTCTCGGCCCAAACGGATCGGGTAAATCCACAACAATGAAATGTATTTGCGGCGTTCTTGCCAGGGATGAGGGATTTATCGAAATATGCGGAATCAAATTAGAGGAGGATATTCTTGCTGTTAAAAAAATCATAGGATTTCTTCCTGAAAATAATCCTCTTCATCCCGACTTATATGTTAAGGAATACCTGAGATATATAGATGGTTTTTATAATAAGTCAGACAATAGAACTCAAAGAGTAAACGAGGTAATTGGACTCACCGGACTTTCACGCGAAAAGCATAAAAAAATTGGTCAGCTTTCCAAGGGTTACAGGCAGCGTGTCGGACTTGCCCAAGCAATAATTCCTAATCCCCGGGTTTTAATACTCGATGAGCCTACAACAGGACTCGATCCAAATCAGATTATTGAGATTCGAAACCTTATATCCGATCTGGCGAAGGAAAAGACAGTACTTCTTTCTACACACATATTGCAGGAAGTAGAAGCAATATGTGACAGAGTTATAGTTATTAATGAAGGTAAAATTGTAGCTGATGGTACTTCAAGTTCAATCATGAAAGGAAATAGAGAAGGCAAGCAGACCATTTACCTCGAGTTTAGTAAGAAGGTTGATAAAAAATTATTAACACGAATAAAAGCGGTTACACAAGTGGAGATGATAAATGAACGGGAATTTCTAATAGAAGGACAATCCGAAAACGATTTACGGGAAGAGTTATTTCAGTTTGCAGCAGAAAATAAACTCTCATTGCTTACGCTTCAGAAAAAAGAAGAAACTCTTGAAGAGGCTTTTAGAGAGTTAACAAAAAAGAATTGACTTTTGCCAGAAATAAAAAAAGGAATAAATTTGACATCTTTTATAAAAACAAAAAAAATGAGTTATTTATTTACATCAGAATCGGTTTCGGAGGGACATCCCGATAAAGTTGCCGATCAAATTAGCGATGCCTTATTGGATGAGTTTTTAAAACAGGATCCTGATTCGAAAGTTGCATGTGAAACACTTGTAACAACAGGTCTGGTAGTACTTAGCGGAGAGGTAAAAACACAGGCATATATCGATGTTCAGAAAGTTGCACGTGAGGTTATCAAGGAAATTGGGTATACCAATTCGGATTATATGTTTGAAGGTGATTCATGTGGTGTGATTTCGACCATTCATGAACAATCGCCCGATATTAACAGGGGAGTAGTACGACAGAAAGAAGAAGATCAGGGAGCTGGCGACCAGGGATTAATGTTTGGCTATGCCTGTCGTGAAACCGATAACTATATGCCCGTTGCACTTGAGATATCGCATCTTTTGCTGCAGGTACTAGCCGATATTCGTCGGGAGAAAAAAGAAATGACCTATTTACGTCCCGATTCAAAATCGCAGGTGACGGTTGAGTACAGTAGTGACAATATACCCAAAAGAATACATACTATTGTGGTATCAACTCAGCATGATGAATTTGATACGGACGAGAAAATGCAGGAGGTAATTAAAAGGGATGTTCAGAAAATCCTCATTCCTCGTGTTAAGAAATTACTACCAGAACGGGTACAGAAATTATTTAAGGAAGATTATATACTACATGTAAATCCGACAGGTAAGTTTGTTATTGGGGGACCGCATGGTGATACAGGTCTGACAGGCAGAAAAATTATTGTAGACACCTATGGAGGTAAAGGAGCTCATGGAGGTGGTGCTTTTTCAGGGAAGGATAGCTCAAAAGTAGATCGTTCAGCAGCCTATGCGGCAAGACATATCGCCAAAAATATAGTTGCTGCCGGAATTACAGATGAAGTACTGGTACAGGTTGCCTATGCAATTGGAGTTGCGCGCCCGGTAGGTATTTTTGTAAATACTTACGGAACTTCGCATGTTAAAATGAGCGATGGCGAAATTGCTGATAAAATAGAACAGATTTTTGATTTGCGGCCAAGTAAAATTGTTAAACGTTTTGGGTTGAAAAATCCGATTTTCAGGGCTACTGCTTCATATGGTCATATGGGACGTACTTATGAAAAGCGTGCCATAACCTTTTCAACTGATGGTACCAGCGAAACCCGTGAGGTGGAGTTCTTTAGTTGGGAAAAACTGGATTTTGTCGAGCAACTTAAGAAAGAATTTAAAATATAGACAATTCTGATAAATAGGGGAGCCTGACCTTCAGGCTCTGATTTAAATGTTAATTAATATGGTAAATTCATGAATATTTCAGAAAAAATATTTAGTAAAGAAGAAAAGTTATCAGTGGTCGGATTAGGTTATGTTGGACTACCGATTGCCCTGGAATTTGCCAAATCATTATCGGTTATCGGGTTTGATATTAACTCACGCCGGGTCGAATTGATGAGAAAAGGAGTTGATCCTAGTAAGGAACTTGATAAGGCTGCATTTAGCGATACAGACATATATTTTACTTCCAATCCTGAAGATTTGAAGAAGGCATCATTTCATATAGTGGCAGTTCCAACACCAATAGATAAAAATAATTTACCTGACCTTACAGCTTTGAAGGGTGCTTCAAAAACTGTAGGAAGCATCATTAAAAAGGGTGATTATGTCATCTTTGAATCTACAGTATTTCCCGGAGCAACTGAGGAGATCTGTGTTCCCATCATTGAAAATGAATCGGGATTGAAGTATATTAAAGATTTTAAAGTGGGCTATTCCCCGGAGCGTATTAATCCTGGCGATAAAGTACATACACTTGTTAATGTAGTTAAAGTTACCTCAGGTTGTGATAGCGAATCGGGTGAAGAAATAGCTGCAGTTTATGGAAGTATAATTAAGGCAGGGATACATAAGGCTCCGAGTATTAAAATTGCCGAAGCTGCTAAAGTTATTGAAAACACTCAGCGTGACCTTAGCATCGCACTTATGAATGAATTATCTATTATATTTCATAAAATGGGTATCAATACATACGATGTATTAAAAGCTGCCGGGACTAAATGGAACTTCTTGAATTTTTTTCCTGGTCTGGTAGGAGGGCATTGTATAGGAGTCGATCCGTATTACCTTACTTTCAAGGCGAATGAACTCGGGCATTTTCCTCAGGTAATTACTGCCGGGAGGTCGGTAAACGATGGCATGAGCAAATTTATCGTGACCGAACTGGTAAAGGAATTAATAAAATCAGGCAAAAACATACTCAACTCACGAATACTTGTTATGGGAATTACATTTAAAGAAGATGTCAGCGATATCCGTAATTCTAAAGTGGCAGATGTAATCGAAGAGTTAAAATCATATGGCATAAAAGTCGAAGCAGTCGATTCTATGGCAGATGCAGAAGAAGTTGAGCATGAATATGGGATTAAAATGACATCCCAAATATCAGGACTGTATGATGCTATTATTTTAGCTGTGGCACATAAAAATTATATTAGTAAAAGCGAACAATTCTATATAGACCATCTGAATGAGAAAGGAGTATTTTTCGATGTTAAGGGATTATTCAGGAATCTATCAGAAAAGATAAAATATCTAAGTTTATAGGATTATTTTTTATCTTTCTCAACAGACTTAGTCTTCTTATCAAGGAAATTATACATTTCCTCACAGAATAGATTAAGAACATTATGATATTATTAATTTTACACTCGTTTTACAAATAACTTATGGATAATATTACTAAACAGAATTTTGCCATTATAGGTATAGGTGGCTACATTGCTGTCAGGCATTTAAGAGCTGTAAAGGAAACCGGTAATAATTTACTGGCATCGCTCGATCCTTGTGATAGCGTAGGAATCATTGATAGTTACTTCCCCGAAAGTAATTTCTTTGTTGAATTTGAACGCTTCGACAGGCATGTAGATAAATTACGCAGGAATGGTACTCAGGTTAACTATGTGAGTATTTGTTCACCTAATTACCTTCACGATTCTCATATTCGTTTTGCTCTTCGGTCAGGTGCACATGCCATCTGCGAGAAACCCCTGGTTCTGAATCCATGGAATGTTGATGCTCTGGGTGAAATTGAAAAAGAATTCGGATTTCAGATATATAATATTTTTCAGCTCAGGCTTCATCCATCAATCATAGCTTTAAAAAAGAAGATCGAAGAGGGACCAAAAGACAAGATTTACGATATCGAACTTACCTATATCACCAGCCGTGGTAAATGGTATTATATTTCCTGGAAGGGTAACATTGAAAAATCAGGTGGTATAGCTACTAATATTGGTGTTCATTTCTTCGATATGTTGATTTGGATCTTTGGCAACGTTAAAAAAAATGTTGTTCATAAGTTGGAGAAGGATAAAGCTTCCGGTTATCTGGATTTGGAAAGAGCAAGGATTAAATGGTACCTGAGTCTTGATTTTAATGATATCCCTGAAAATATTAAAAAGACGGGGGGAAGTACTTATCGTTCCATTACCATAGATCGTGAGGAAATTGAATTTAGTGGAGGATTTACCGACCTGCATACTGAAAGTTATAAGTATATACTTGGGGGGAAAGGATTTCATTTAAACTCAGCAAAACCAGCTATTGAAACTGTATATACGATACGTAATGCTACGCCCATTGGACTAAAAGGCGAATATCATCCTATGTGTTTGAAATCAGTTAAATAATAATAGGTAGTAAATGGCAAATAAAAAAGTGGCTTTGGTTACCGGTGTTACCGGACAAGATGGTGCTTATCTTGCAGAATTTTTACTTAAAAAAGGGTACATAGTACATGGTACCAAAAGAAGAAGTTCATTATTTAACACGGATCGAATCGATCATCTGTATCTCGACCCCCATGTTGAAAACAGAAATTTTGTTTTACATTATGCCGATTTAACAGATTCGACAAACCTGATCCGCATTATTCAGGAAGTCCAGCCCGATGAAATATATAATCTGGCAGCTATGAGTCATGTTAAGGTGAGTTTCGATACTCCCGAATATACAGGCAATGCTGATGGCTTGGGTACATTGCGTATTCTCGAAGCGATTCGGATGCTAGGCCTGACCGATAAGACAAAATTCTACCAGGCTTCGACAAGTGAATTGTACGGTCTCGCCCAGGAAGTGCCGCAGACTGAAAAAACACCTTTTTACCCACGTAGTCCTTATGGTGTTGCTAAACTATATGCTTACTGGATCACGGTCAACTACCGCGAAGCTTATAATGTTTTTGCCTGCAATGGAATTTTATTCAACCATGAATCTCCTATCAGAGGGGAAACTTTTGTTACCCGTAAAATTACACGTGCTGTAGCCCGAATTGCCCTTGGTTTACAGGATAAATTCTTTTTAGGTAATCTTTCAGCAAAACGTGACTGGGGACATGCCAAAGATTATATCAAAGCTATGTATCTGATCCTTCAACAGGACGAACCGGATGATTATGTTATTGCAACCGGTATTACAACAGAAATTCGGGATTTCGTTAGGATGGCTTTTGCCGAAGTGGGTATAGAACTGGATTTCAAGGGGAAAGGTGCTGATGAAAAGGGCTATATCGCCAAATGTACCGATTCGAGATTTAAACTTCCGGTCGGGAAGGAAGTTGTAGCTGTCGATTCAGCCTATTTCAGACCTACAGAAGTTGAACTATTGATTGGTGATCCTACAAAGGCACGCACCAAACTGGGATGGATACCGGAATATGATCTGGCAGCCCTGGTAAAAGATATGGTTCAATCCGATGTTAAACTGATGCAGAAAGATCAATAC
>CAZMVE010000090.1:10396-12144 GCA_964569585.1 uncultured Bacteroidales bacterium
ATATATGTGGCCGGACATACGGGTCTTGTCGGTAGCGCATTGGTGCGCAACCTGAAAAAGAAAGGGTATAATAACATTATCGGTAAAAGTATTGATGAGCTGGACCTTACCGATTATAAAGCTGTTGAAGCCTTCTTTGAGCAGGAAAAACCAGAATATGTTTTCCTTGCTGCAGCAAAGGTGGGGGGAATTGTAGCCAACAATATTTATCGTGGACAATTCATTTACGAAAACCTGATGATCCAGAATATTGTTGTACATAACAGTTACCGGTTTGAAGTTAAAAAACTATTATTTCTGGGAAGTAGCTGCATATACCCGAGAGATTGTCCTCAGCCTATTATAGAAGAGTCCCTGCTTACCGATCCGCTTGAATATACCAATGAACCCTATGCGATTGCAAAAATTGCCGGTATAAAACTTTGCGAAAGCTATAATTTACAGTACAAAACGAATTTTATTTCGGTAATGCCCACGAATTTGTTTGGCCCCAACGATAATTACGACCTGGAGAAATCACATGTGCTGCCTGCCCTGATACGTAAAATGCACCTGGGAAAATGCCTGATGAAAAACGACTGGGACGCTCTTAAGAAAGATTTTAATAAAAAACCTGTTGAAGGAATTGATGGTCATGCCGGTGAGAAGGCCATGCTGGAAAAAATAAATAAGTACGGTATAAAAGCTCAAAACGGAAAAGTAAGTGTTGCGCTCTGGGGGACTGGCTCACCCAAACGTGAGTTCTTGCACTCCGACGATATGGCCGATGCCTGTGTTTTTGTAATGGAACATGTCGATTTCAGCGACCTGGTGGAAAACCGGGAGAAATTTGTGACAGCCGAAATGGCTAAGGAGATAAGAAATACCCATATCAATATTGGCACGGGCCGCGACCTTACCATTAAGGAACTGGCTGAGAAGGTAAAAGCTATTGTTGGCTTTGAAGGTGAGCTGGTGTGGGATACAACAAAACCCGACGGTACCATGCAAAAACTCCTCAATGTCGATAAGCTGCGCAGCCTGGGCTGGAAAGAAAGTATTACCCTCGATAAGGGTATCTCCGCCATTTATACCGATTACTCTCAATAAACCATCTTTTTATCATAAACCCTGAAATGAAAATCCCCGGTAAATTCAATTGCCGGGGATTTTTTATTGTGCAAATAGGAGGCAGGTCCTGACAGGAATTAAAGACTGTTAAGAATTTTTATTCAAACGAATCTATTCAAATGCATAACTACCATGCCATGAACCATAATCCCTTGAGATAATGCCATTCTGCGTACTTCCAAAATAGTCATCACGGCCGGCATACACCCTGACTTTAACTACATCCCTTTCTCCCAATGACAGTTTACCGGCATGCACGGCTGCCGTACTTAAATCGGAATCGTCGGTGTAAAAACCATCCAATCCACCCCAGACTGAGCCATCGTTCGAACCGGTAACACGAAATTCATATAATACCCCGATATGGTCCCTGTAACTGGTCATATCTCCCGGGTCTGATAAAAAATTGTCTTTTACTTTCTCACAGCTGCTCAATAACAGCATAATTCCCATAACTATAGGGAATAACCAAAATTTTACGTTTTTTTTCATATGTGAATGAGTTGATAATTTATCCGTTTCATATAGATGAAATATTACCCTAAATTATGAAAAAAGCCCTTACCCTGAATTATAGGATATTAACTTTCTTATTGTCCTGATGTAAAATTTATTTCTATCCCAAATAAGATATGCTG
>CAZMVE010000091.1:0-12104 GCA_964569585.1 uncultured Bacteroidales bacterium
TTACAATATTTGTAATGTTTTCACTTAAGGGTGAATTTATTGTTAAAATACCTTTCGATATTATTAGAATTGCCGTTCCTCTGGTAATTTATTTTGTAGTAATGTTTCTTGTCTCTTTTCTATTAGGTAAAAAATCCCGTGCCGATTATCCGATTACTGCAACAATTTCATTTACGGCTGCAAGCAATAATTTTGAACTGGCAATTGCAGTTGCAGTGGCTGTTTTTGGTATTAATTCGGGTGAGGCTTTTGCTGCTGTGATTGGTCCCCTTGTCGAAGTACCTGTTCTAATCAGTCTGGTGAGTGTGGCCCTCTATTTCAGAAAGAGGTTTTTTTAAACTATATCCCGGAAATAAAATTCACATTTTTTATTTACCTAAAATAGTAACTCATCGATTAGTATTATATTTGCAGCATATTTAAAAACCTTTAACATTTTATTATCATGAAATTTGTAACAAAGACCTTACTAGCATTATTAAGTGTTGTATTCTTTACTACAGCATGTCAACAATCTGCTCAAAAAGGTAGTGAACAGGATGACAACCTGGAAATGGTAGAACAGAAGGATATAGAACAGGGTTTGACAGATCTTACAAACCCTTTACCTGAGCCTTTCGAAATATATTCTATGCTGGAAGGAATTGGCGCCTCATATCTGGGTAAAATCTTGAATCCACCTGAAAATGCTGAGATGTATTTTACGCAAAAAAGCAAATCGGTCAACGCCGGTGTTTATGCAGCTGACCTTGCATATTCCATCACATACAATAATAAGGAAGATATTAAAAAATACTCAAAAGTTCTGAAATCGATTCTGGATGATCTTGGTGTCAGTATCGATTATGCTTCACTTCAGAATGAAGTAATGAAACAGAAACTTTTAGAAAAAGATACATTGGTTAAATATATCAGCAAAGTATACTTCGATACTTATACATTCCTTTACAGAGAAAGCACGCCTTCATTATCGGCGCTCATGGCAGCAGGCGCATGGGTTGAAGGATTGTATATTGCTACTCATATTTCTGACGATACATACCAGAATTATGAGATTGTCAAAATTATCTATAATCAAGGTGAATCCCTTGGAGGACTTATTGATTTTATGGAAAAATTCAATGATGATGAAATGGTGAGTGGTCTTCAGGATGCCTTTAAGAAATTAAAAGTACTATATGACCAAACTGAAGGCAGTTTGACAAAGAAACAACTTGATGATATTGTTTCTACCATTGAGACAATTCGTGACAGCATAATATCATAAAGAATATTGTATTCTATTTTTAGCCCTTTCTGTGAGAGGGCTATTTTTATTTCTTTATAATCATTGATATGGATGAATCGGTACTCCAGGCTTTGATGCGTTTATTTGCCTTAGTAGCCAATGTCAGTGAGGAAGGTTATGCAACCAACGAACGGGATGTTCTGGTAGAATATCTTCAACGACAATTTAGTGCGGAGTTAGTAGAAAGATACCTTGATTTCTTTGATCAATCTATAAAAGAATATCATCTCGACACACAAATTTCATCCGATGAAGAAGCTGAAAACCGTAAAAGGATAATCGACAGCCAGTGCGAAAAGTTAAATAATGAGATAGAACAACCTCAAAAAATATTTGTACTGGTCTTTCTTCTCGATTTTATCAATAAAGGTGAAGCAATTTCCATTGGTGAACTGAATTTTTTAAAGACTGTTGTTGAGAATTTACATATCAATAAAGATGAATTTGAGGACGCCCTGGCTTTTACATTCGACCGGATTGAGAAAGTTGTTCATAAGTCAAATTTGCTCTTCATCGACAGTGACACAAAAATATCCGACAAAAAAATAAAACATCTGCACATCGATAAAATTCAGGGGCGGATTAAAGTATTACATATTATCAGTACCAATACATACGTTCTGCGATATGATGGTTCGCAGGTGCTCACAATTAACGGACATGTAATTAAATCTGACCGAAGCTATATCTGGGCGTTGGGTTCGGTATTGAAAAATCCCCGGTTCGGCTCGATATACTATATATGGATTGCCGGAAGATTTATTAAGGCAACTACAAAAAGTAATTTTGTTTTTGAAGCCAGGAATATTGAATTTTCATACGGTAACAGTCCGCATGGAATTAAAAGGTTTTATCTTAACGAAGAATCGGGACGCTTAATAGGTATTATTGGTGGCAGCGGAAGCGGAAAATCTACCCTATTAAAAGTATTGAGTGGCATACTCAAACCCAGAAGCGGTTCCATTCTTATTAATGGTTTCGATATTCATAAAGATCATGATCAGCTTAAAGGTGTTATAGGATATGTACCACAGGATGATTTTTTGATCAAGGAACTAACTGTTTTCGAAAACCTTTATATTAATGCCCGTTTATCATTCAGCGATTATACCGAAGAGGAAATAGTCAGGATTGTTGAAGAGGGACTCCTTAATTTCGACCTTGCCGAAGCCCGGGATCTTCGTGTTGGTGATGCATTGAATACATACATAAGTGGAGGTCAGCGTAAACGATTAAATATTGCCCTTGAACTTATTCGCGAACCTTCAGTTCTTTTTGTTGATGAACCAACAAGCGGTTTATCGTCAGCCGATTCCGAAAAAGTTATGAATCTTCTGAAAAGACAAACTTTCAAGGGGAAACTTGTATTTGCTAACATTCACCAGCCTTCTACTGAGATATTTCGTTTGTTTGATAAGCTACTTGTTGTCGATCAGGGTGGCAGGGTAATTTATTACGGGAATCCAATAGACGCGATAAATTATTTTAAACGAGCGAACAATTACGTCGATGCTGAAGAAAGTGAGTGTCTGACTTGTGGTAATATCGAAATTGATCAGATACTCAGAAATGTTGAAGCCCGTGTGGTAGATGTTAACGGCCGTTTGACACGGAAAAGAAAAACGCCACCAGAGGTATGGTATAAGCTTTATAATGAGCGCATCGATCCGTTGATCCAAAAAATTAAAAGACCATTTACTAATACAATTCCTCAGAGTTTGTATCGAATTCCTCCCAGAGGGAAACAGATCCGAATTTTCTTTAAACGTGATATTCTGGCAAAGATTAAAAATAATCAGTACTTGATTATCACTTTGCTGGAAGCACCGGTACTTGCACTACTACTTTCATTCTATACCCGGAGCGCTAGAGATGCTTCAGGTATTTTGAGAGAGTATTCCTTTGGATTGAATGAAAACTTGCCGGCTTTTCTTTTTATGGCTGTGATTGTTGCTATTTTCCTTGGTCTGGTCATCAGCGCTGAAGAAATCTTTCGTGACCGCAAACTTCTCGAGAGAGAACGGTTCCTCAACCTGAGCCGTTTTAGTTACCTGACATCAAAGATCTCAGTTCTGTTTATAATCTCTGCTTTGCAAATGCTGCTTTTTGTGCTTATTGGTAATAGCTTTCTTGAGATAAAAAGTATGACATGGCGTTATTTTTTGATACTTTTTTCAGCTTCCTGCTGGGCAAATATTATTGGACTGAATATTTCATCAGGATTTAAGTCAGTCGTTACTATTTATATTCTGGTACCACTTATTTTAGTACCCCAACTATTATTTAGTGGGGTTGTAGTCGATTTTCATAATTTGAACCGTGCCATATATAGGGCAAATGTGGTACCCCGGGTGGGCGATAGCATGACTTCTCGTTGGGCCTATGAAGCACTTGTGGTTACCCAGTTTAAGGACAATCATTATGAGCGCCCGCTTTTTAAATATGATTTCGCAATGAGTAATTCTATGTACCAGAAAGCTTACATTATACCAGTGTTGAGAGAACTGATTACTAGTTACCCCAGCATCCAGAAAAAAGGAAGTCCACAAAATGATCGTATTATCATTCGCAATGAATTTTCAGAGATTAGTGCAGAACTGAATTTGGTATCACCGTTTTCTATTGAATCCTTTTCAGACAGTAGCCAATTTTTATCAGCTAAAAATAATCTTATATTATTCCTAGATAGTGCTTGGTCCTATTATCATTTATTATATCTGAATTCGGTTGTTCAACATGAAGAAATTCTTATTAATAAATATGGAAACAATAAAGATCAATTAATTAGGACAAAACGATTATACCATAACGATAAATTGGAAAGTTTGGTAAGAAACGAACAGGAGTTGGCAGAGTATATAATTTATGATAATGAATTTGTTCGTATGCGTGAGCCTATTTTTACGCCTCCCCGATCAAATACCGGCAGGGCTCAATTTTATGCACCCTATAAGAAAGTAGCCGGTTTGAAAATTGATACCTTTTGGTACAACATTTTAATCATTTGGTTATCTTCTGCCGTATGGGGCATTATACTATATTATGATATCTTGCGAAAACTAATTCGTTACTTTGAAAATATGCAATTGCAACGTTTTAATCGGAGGATTTTGAATATTGTAACACAAAATGAAACACGTCGTTGATGTAAACTTTAAGCAGGTAGAAAAGAAAAGGAAGGCTATATTTAGTTAGCCTTCCTTTTCTTTTACTGCGTTACTTTTTAATTCTTCGAATGAGAGTATGCCTGTAACAGATCTTCTTTAATATCCTCCAAATGCTCAATTCCTACCGATAAACGTAATTGCCCGGGTTCAACCCCGGTTGATTTTTGCTCCTCAAGAGTAAGTTGCTCATGAGTAGTGGAACTAGGATGAATTATAAGTGTTTTGGAATCGCCGACATTTGCCAGGTGACTGATCATTTTTACACTATTTACTATTTTATCGGCTGTTTTTTTACCACCTTTAACTCTAAAGGTTAACACACTGCCAAATCCTCTTTTCAGATATTTTTTTGCTAAAGTGAAATAAGGACTGGTTTTCAACCCGGGATAATTCACCTGTTCTACCCAATCCAGTTTTTCAAGCCATGAAGTTAATTCAATGGCATTCTGTGTAATCCGGTCAAGACGGAGCGACAAGGTTTCCAGACCCTGAAGCAAAAGAAATGCATTAAATGGACTTAATGCGTTACCATAATCTCTGAGTCCTTCTACTCTTGCCCTTATTATAAAGGCAATATTGCCAAAAGAACTTTCGGAACCAAATACCTTCCAGAATTTAAGCCCGTGGTAACCTTCCGAAGGCTCGGTAAATTGTGAAAATTTGCCATTATTCCAATTGAAATTACCGGCATCGACAATTACACCACCTATACTTGTTCCATGACCTCCTATCCATTTTGTGGCCGATTCCACGACTATATTGGCTCCATGTTCAATTGGTCGAAATAGGTAACCTGCTGCACCGAATGTGTTATCGACAATAAGAGGAATTCCATTCCTACGGGCTATTTCGGCAATTGAATCAAAATCAGGTATATTAAATTTCGGATTACCAATGGTCTCCAGGTAAATAGCCTTTGTTTTTTCATCGATCAGCTTTTCAAATTCTGATGGCTCGTCACCCTCGGCAAATTTTACTTGTATCCCCAGCCTTTTAAATTGCACTTTAAACTGGTTATAAGTACCTCCGTACAAATACGATGTTGAAATGAAATTATCACCTGATTCCAAAATATTCGTTAGGGCTATGAATTGAGCCGATTGTCTCGAAGATGTTGCCAGACCAGCGATACCTCCTTCCAATGCCGCTATTCGTTTTTCGAAGACATCGGTAGTCGGATTCATAATACGGGTATATATATTGCCAAATTCTTTTAAGCCAAACAAATTAGCCGCATGTTCAGAATCTTTAAACAAATAAGAAGTTGTTTGATAGATGGGCACCGCACGTCCAAGAGATTCATCTACATTATGTCCTGCATGTAGTTGAAGGGATTCAAATCGATAATTTTGATCCATAACAAAATAATTTTAAGATTAATAATTAAAAATTAAAGAGAAAATGAAATGAATGGTAGATGGGTTGTTTCAAGTGCAACAACACATGCACATAGGCAAGGATTTCTTTTGAAAAAGAATCCGATTAATTGTATGAGTAGAATTAATGTGCATGTAACTTTTGTTCTTGCCGTAAAGATAAAGAATTCTTTTCAACCCATGCAAGTAGGAGACATTAAAAATACAAAAAGACATGAATATCTTTATCAAGAACTCATAAAAACACTGAATTTTGAACATGATAAAAATCATTAAAATGATCATTATTAGGCGATTATATGATAATTTTGTAAGTTTTTAGTCGAAATTTTCGTAATATCTTTACAGTTTTAATAAATTTTTAGTATTTATGCAGAACAATTACTGGTTGACCGCCAAATAATATTCCTCTTACAAATCCGAAAGATATATTTATTTATCTGTTGAATGAACAGTATAGATTGAATTTAATAATGTTGATATAAAAGTTTAGTTATGGCTAAAGTTCGGGGTGCAATAGTGGTAGATATTGAGAAATGTAAAGGTTGTGAAGTATGCCTTGACTCGTGTCCGACGCATGTGATCAATATGGCTCCTACAGTCAATGGGAAGGGATACAGATATGCATATATGGAAAATCCGGATAATTGTACGGGTTGTGCCAATTGTGCTATTGTATGCCCTGATGGTGTAATTACAGTATACAGGAAAAAATTTGAGGCCGAAAATTAAATAATATGGGTGATTTAAAATTGCTAAAAGGTAATGAGGCTATCGCCGAGGCTGCTATTCGTGCCGGAACTGATGCATATTTTGGGTATCCTATTACTCCTCAATCGGAAGTTATCGAATACCTTACGTTACAGGAACCGCATAAACGTACAGGAATGGTTGTACTTCAGGCCGAAAGTGAGCTTGCAGCCATCAATATGGTTTATGGAGCAGCAAGTACCGGGAAGAAAGCCATGACTAGCTCATCAAGTCCGGGAATTAGTCTGATGATGGAAGGAATCTCTTACCTTTCCGGTTCAGAATTACCCTGCTTAATTGTTAACGTTGTAAGAGGTGGCCCAGGACTTGGTACAATACAACCCTCACAATCCGATTATTTTCAGGCTACAAAGGGAGGAGGACATGGTGATTATCGAATAATAGTATTGGCACCTGCCTCGGTTCAGGAGATGTCCGACTTTGTGAAACTTGGATTCGATCTGGCATTTAAATATCGTATGCCGACTATGATTTTATCCGATGGTTTGATTGGACAAATGATGGAGAAGGTTGAATTATTCGAGCCAGTACCCAGAAATACTGAATTTGATCAATCGTGGGTAGCTACCGGGAAAACTCCGGACCGGGAAAGAAATATAATTACTTCACTCGATCTTGATCCTCTAAAAATGGAGCAACACAATCTTCATTTACAAGCGAAATATAAAAAACTTAGGGAAACGGAAGTACGATACGAACTAATAGATTGTGATGATGTTGATTATTTGATAGTTGCTTATGGATCATCAGCTCGTATATGTCAGAAATCGATTAAACTTGCCCGCGAAAAAGGAATTAAAATAGGATTGCTCAGACCCGTGACTCTCTACCCGTTTCCAAGCAAGATAGTTAACACACTTGCTGATAAGGTCAAAGGAATCCTTTCTGTAGAATTGAATGCAGGTCAAATGGTAGAGGATGTACGACTTGCTGTGGAGGGTAAAATTCGTGTTGAACATTTTGGAAGAATGGGAGGAGCTATTCATTCTCCTGAAGAGGTAGTGGAAAATTTTAAATCAATTTTCTTAAAATAAAAGTGATGCAAAAGACGATAACTATAGATGAGATAATATCGGAAGAGAACCTTGTATATAAGAAAACTCCCTGCATGACAGATGCTGTATTATCTTTTTGTCCGGGTTGCGGGCATGGAGTTATCCATCGTTTATGCATGGAAGTCGTTGAGGAATTGGGTATCTGGTCCGATACAATTGGGGTTGCTTCAGTTGGTTGTTCGGTGCTGGCTTATGATTTTATGAATATTGACATGACCGGAGCAGCTCATGGCCGTGCTCCTGCAGTTGCAACAGGAATTAAGCGTTGCTGGCCCGATAAGTATGTTTTCACCTATCAGGGTGATGGTGATTTGGCCGCTATTGGTACAGCCGAAACAATACATGCTTGTAACAGAGGAGAAAATATTACTATAATTTTTGTGAATAATGGTATCTATGGTATGACGGGTGGACAAATGGCACCCACGACCCTCGAAGGAATGAAATCATCAACAACTCCCTTTGGTCGTGATGTCAGTTTAATGGGGAATCCCATTAAACTGACCGAACTGGTAGCTCAGTTGCCCGGAACATATTATGTTACACGTCAGGCTGTTCATACACCTTCGCATGTACGGAAGGCTAAAAAAGCTGTTAAAACAGCATTTGCTAATCAAAAATTAAAAAAGGGACTATCGATTGTTGAGTTTGTTTCAAATTGCAATTCGGGCTGGAAGATGGAACCTGTGGCATCGAATAAATGGATGGAAGAAAATATGTTTCCCTTCTATCCACTGGGAGATATTAAAGTTGATGGAAAATTAGTATTATAAATATAATAGCTGTAATTGAATGAATGAAGAAATTATTATAGCAGGTTTTGGAGGGCAGGGTGTTCTTTCTATGGGAAAGATTCTTGCATATTCAGGTATCATGAAAAAACTGGAAGTCAGCTGGATGCCTTCCTATGGCCCTGAGATGCGAGGAGGAACCGCCAATGTAACAGTAATCCTGAGTGACGATCGTATCAGTTCTCCCATTCTTACAAAATACGATACTGCCATAATACTGAATCAACAATCGCTTGATAAATTTGAACCAATGATTAAAGAAGGGGGTATATTACTCTACGATACAAACGGTATTACACGTCCTCCCCAACGTACCGATATACATATTTATAAAGTTGAAGCTTCGCAGGAGGCTTTAAAAATGGGTGCCTCGCGCACTTTTAATATGATTGTTCTGGGTGCTTACCTGAAAATTCGTCCCCTTGTCGATTTTGACGATGTAGTTAAAGGTCTTAAAGAATCACTACCTGAACGTCACCACCATCTGATTCCTATGAATATTGATGCATTAAAACGTGGACTTGAAGTTGTGGAGGAAGTTAAAAAATAATTCTAAAGTTATTTAAATCAATATCTTACTATTTTCTTCGGATAAAGGAAGATGATCATCATCATCTCTTATTGATAATGCTTACTACCTGTAAGTACTGATGCATATCCATCCCCTTCTGTAATAACTCTCACCGGCTTTTAACTAACGCTGTTCAAGGCTCTGCGTATTATTATACAAAGAGAAAGCTTGAAGAAAATGAAAACAGTTACCTTGATATTGATAACGTTACTTCTAACATCCAGCTTGGTTTTTGGCAAAAAAAATGCGGTGCAGATCATTGAAACTCATTATGCAGTTGGTCTTTCACAAATTAATTCCGGAAGTGGACATGGCGTTGGTTACACTTTTAACGGAAGCATAATTAAAGGGCGTAAGGCATTGGAAGTGGGATTAATTTATAATGACCGGGAATCGAAAATTTCGGGAGGTGATTTTAAATATAGGATATTTCTTGGCAATCTTTATAAGATTCAGGAGAACGATCAAATCTTTACACCGTATTTACAATACAACCTGGTTTACCAAAAAGGGACTTCTTATTCTTCAGATGTTGTTCAGGCAGGTTCAGAATCGTACACTGTTCCTTCCGATCCGGGAGTAATTTCAACTATGGGACATTATTTTGCCGGCGGAAATAAATTACGATTATTTAGTAGGGCATATTTAGATACCTCACTTGGTTTAGGTGTATATCAAGGATCGATGGATAGAATTAACGGTCCTGAAACATGGGGAATTCATAAAGAAAATTACGGTTTTACATTTGCTTTTAAAGTAGGTTTTGGTTATACGTTCAATTAGATTTAGTGGTTGAGGGATTTGTAGGACTAGTTTTAGGGAGCTGCCGAAAGGTGGCTCCCTTCTTTTTATTGATAAAGATTATAGCGGAGAATATAATTATATACTTTTGAAGGCAAAAAGTGTCTGATATCTTTCCCATTACTTATTGCTTCCCTGATAAAACTTGAGGATACTTCAATTATGGGGGCATTCTTTATAAATGTGATGTTGGGATGTTTATTGTATTCAAGCTTTTGTTCTGGCAGACGAGGATAGATGATTCGATGAAATCTCGAAATAATAAGTTCATGATTCTTCCATTTATGAAATGTGAGAAGACTGTCGGAACCCATGATCAATACAAATTCATATTTCGGGTGTTTTTCTGCAAGATAAGTAAGTGTATCAATGGTATAGGAGGGCTTAGGCATGCGAAATTCTATATCGCAGATGGCAAACCGATTATCCTCCTCAAGTGCTAATTCCAAAATTTCGAGCCTTATCTGGTCCGAAAGTAAGGTTTCCTTTTTTTTTAATGGATTATGGGGACTTATGACAAACCATAATTGATCCAGATCGGTATATTCAATGATATAGTTAGCAAGCGCTAAATGTCCGATATGAACAGGATTAAATGAACCAAAAAACAAGCCGGTTTTCATAGTGCCCTGTTTGCTCCCGACAGCAGATAATACTGTTCAGGAATTAAGAAATTTGTCCACCAAACTATCAGCTTCGGCAAGTGCTATCTCAAGATTGTCATTCTGAATGATATAGTCGAACCGTTTGGCATATACCATTTCCATTTTTGCTTTCCGTACCCTGCGTGTTATACTTTCGGGCGATTCCATTTTTCTGGCTACCAGCCTTTCTTCTAGTGCTTCAATTGAAGGTGGACTTACGAAAATGGTCAAAGCCTTTTCTTTGTATTTCCGTTTAATATTCATGCCTCCCGACACATCAACATCGAAAATTACATTTTTACCAAACGATCGCAGTTTTTCAACTTCAGCTTTTAATGTTCCATAGTACTGATTTGTATAGACCTCTTCCCATTCAAGAAATTGGCTTTCTTCAATTTTTGATTTGAAGCTGTCGATACTTAAAAAATAGTATTCTTCACCATCTTTTTCATCACCTCTTTTATTTCTGGTACATGCCGACACAGAGAAGGCCAGGTTATGATCCCGGTTTTTGAGTAAGTGTTTTGCAATTGTCGATTTACCTGCTCCCGATGGTCCTGAGAGAATAACTAGTTTTCCTGACATGAGTAATTCAATTTATAATATGTTCATTAGTTGTTCTTTGATCTTTTCAAGCTCGTCTTTCATCAATACAATAATACGCTGAATTTCGGAGTGATTGGCTTTGGCACCAAGTGTATTTATTTCTCTCCCCATTTCCTGAGAAATAAATGTAAGTTTTTTTCCATTAAAATTTTCATCAAGGGTCGTTCTGGTAAAGAATTCACAATGATTTTTCAGACGCACCTTCTCTTCTGTTATATCCATTTTTTCCAGATAGTAGATTAATTCCTGCTCCAATCTGTTAGCATCAATTTTCTCCTGTTCCACAGATCCGTTTAGAGAAGCCGCTAATTTTTCCCGAATTCTTATCGAACGTTCAGATTCATACACACCTATATCTTCTAAATGTGTTTGAATAGCTTTAACCCGTTCCAATATATCATTTTGTAAGGCTTCTCCTTCCTGAATTCTGTATTCATTGATTTTTCCAAGAGCTTCGCCGGTTTTAAGAAGTAATTTATTCCATTCTTCTTCTGCGAGTTCTACTTTATCAATTTTTAAAGCATCCGGAAATCGCATAATAGTCTGCAGTAAAGATTCCTCCTCTTTCGGGCTTAGACTTTTTGCAATTTCCTGAAGCTGAGCATAGTATTCTTTGACTAATGGAATGTTTATCTTGGCTGAATCGGCTGAATCGGTTGTTTCATAAGTAATTGAAAAGTCTATTTTGCCCCGTACAAGATTTTGGGAGATAAGGCTACGCAATTCCAGTTCTTTCTCTTTATAGATATTTGGAATACGTGTATAAATATCTAATTGCTTACTGTTTAAGCTTTTAATTTCGATAGTAACTATTTTATTATCTAACTCGCAAATGGCTCTCCCAAAACCTGTCATTGATTGTATCATCTAACATGAATTTTTATTATAAAATGTCAATTCAACTTAAATTCAGAATTTGTTCGGAAAAGTATAAATAAAAACTGAATGGAACTCCTGATTTTTGTTGTAAACATCAATTAATTAAACTGGGGTATGCACATGCTACATACTCTTAATTAGTTTATATTCAACAG
>CAZMVE010000092.1:0-12086 GCA_964569585.1 uncultured Bacteroidales bacterium
ACCATCACATTGATTATCAAACTTTTATTAACAATATTTGTCTTGCAAAGGTTTCCAATTATAACAGCAAAAAGGGACGGCAAATAGAACAAAACCCTTTCGGATCGCTCCTCTTTCCCTGGAATGCACTGGAACGACAAATCAGAATAGAAGGAAAAATAATGAAAGTCGATGCTGCAAAATCGGATGAATACTTTCAAAGTCGTCCCGAGGGGAGCCGTATTGGTGCCTGGACTTCACCGCAGAGTGAAAAGATCCCCTCACGCGAATTTCTTGAGGTAATGGAAAAGAAGCTCCAGGACGAATTTAAAGCCAGTACTATTCCCCGCCCGCCACAATGGGGCGGTTACCGTCTAGTTCCCGATCTTTTTGAATTCTGGCAGGGTCGCGAAAGCCGGCTGCACGACCGGTTCGAGTATTACCCGGAAAAGGCAACATGGAAAATAAGGAGGTTGGGACCTTAAACTTTATATAAGATTTTCAATCTGTTTTTCCAGGGATTTAATTTTTGCCTCAGCATCAGCCTTCTTCTTCATCTCAATTTCAACTACCTGCTTTGGAGCATTGTTAACAAACTTCTCATTCCCGAGTTTTTTCATTACAGAATGAAGGAATCCCTTTTGGTATTTCAATTCCTCTCGCAGTTTCTTCTTTTCGGTTTCAACATCAAGCAGATCGCCCAGAGGTACATTATATTCTGTAGTTTTAACTAAAAAAGTAGCTGCCCCATCCTGAGCTTTCTCGACAAAAGCAATATCCCCGATAAAGGCCAATTTGTATATTACCGGTAAAAATGTCTGGTTAAATTTTTCTGCCCTGCCCGTAATCTTCAGGTGTAGTTTATCTATATTAGACAAATTCTTTTCCTGTCTGATATTCCGGATGGTAGTGATTATTTCCTTGGTTTCTTCAAATCCCTCCAGCAGACCGGTATCATAAGCAGCTTTCACTGGCATATCAGAAATCATAATACTCTCTTTTTCATTGGATTTTCGTAATCGCTGATAAATTTCTTCCGTTATAAACGGCATGAAAGGATGGAGCACTTTCAGCATTTTCTTAAGAAACTCAATTGTCTGATGGTATGTCTTTTCATCGATGGGTTGCTGGTAAGCGGGTTTAACCGCCTCCAGGTACCAGCCGGAAAATTCATCGCGTACCAGGGTGTAAATAACCATCAGGGCATGGCTGATACGAAATTTTGAAAAATGATCTTCAATAAGAGCAATCGACTGGTTCAGCTTACTATCGAACCATTGAATGGCTGCAAGTGCTGCTTCGGACTGGATGGCTTTCTCGTCAGTCTCCCAGCCTTTAATCAGGCGGAAAGTGTTCCAGAGTTTATTACAAAAATTACGTCCCTGTTCCGTTAGATTTTCATCGAATAGCAAATCGTTTCCGGCAGGTGAACACAACAGCATTCCCACCCTGACACCATCGGCACCATAGGTAGTAATCAATTGAAGCGGATCGGGTGAATTACCCAGCGATTTCGACATCTTTCGCCGGAGTTTATCCCTTACCATACCGGTAAAGTAAACATTTTTAAAAGGTTTCTCACCCCTGAATTTGTAACCGGCAATAATCATACGCGCTACCCAGAAAAAGATAATATCGGGAGCCGTTACCAGGTTAGTAGTGGGATAGTAATACCAGATATCCGGGTTATTGGGCTCATTAATTCCGTCGAATACCGAAATGGGCCATAGCCATGACGATGCCCATGTATCCAGTACATCTTCATCCTGTCTGAGATCATATACAGTTAAATTTTGATTACCGGTTTTTTTACGGGCCAATTCAAGTGCCATTTCAGCCGTTTCTGCCACTACATATTCCCCGTCGGCCAAGTAATAAACCGGTATCCGATGCCCCCACCAAAGCTGACGACTGATACACCAGTCTTTAATATTTTCCATCCAATGACGGTAGAGGTTTTTGAATTTTGGCGGATAAAACTGAACCTTATCTTTCAACACATTTTCCAGGGCAGGTTTCGAAATCTCTTTCATTTTCATGTACCACTGGGCCGATAAACGGGGCTCTATTACTTCATCGGTGCGTTCCGAATAGCCAATTTTATTTACATAATCTTCTGTCTTTACCAGGTTGCCTGCTTTCTCCAATTCAGGAATAATGAGTTTCCGGGCCTCGAACCTGTCGGTTCCAACAAAAAACTGTGCTTCTGCACTTAATGTTCCGTCCGGATTAAAAATGTCGATGACATCCAGCTTATGTTTCAGCCCAATCTCATAATCGTTCTCATCGTGGGCCGGTGTGATTTTAAGGCATCCCGTACCAAATTCCATATCGACATAATCATCAAAAATGATGGGAACCGGACGTTCCACAAGGGGAACAATAGCTTTCTTTCCTTTAAAATGCCGGAACCTTTTATCCGCCGGATTCACACATACCGCCGTATCTCCCAGAATAGTTTCCGGACGTGTGGTAGCAACAGTTATCCATTCGTTGTCTGAACCTTCTATTTTATATCGTACATAGTAGAGTTTTGATTTTTCTTCCCGGTAAATGACTTCCTCGTCCGACAGGGCCGTTTTAGCCTTAGGGTCCCAGTTTACCATACGTACTCCCTTATATATGTAACCCTTATTAAAAAGGTCGATAAATACTTTAATTACACTGTCAGAGAGTTTTTTGTCCATGGTAAAGCTTGTCCGGTCCCAGTCGCACGATGCACCCAGTTTCTTAAGTTGTTCCAGGATAATACCTCCATGTTTTTCTCTCCATTCCCAAGCATGTTCCATAAATTGTTCACGGGTAAGATCACTTTTTTTAATGCCTGTTTCATTTAATTTGGCTACTACTTTAGCTTCAGTAGCAATAGAAGCATGATCGGTACCCGGCACCCAGCAGGCATTCTTTCCCTGCATCCGGGCACGGCGAATAAGAATATCCTGGATCGTATTATTCAGCATATGACCCATATGGAGTACGCCCGTTACATTAGGCGGAGGGATTACAATGGTATAGGGTTCTCGATTGTCAGGCACCGACCTGAAAAAACCTTTATCCATCCAATACTGATACCATTTATCTTCAACTGCTTTTGGATTATACTTGCTGGGAATCTCCATAATGAAATCTGCTTGTTCCTATTGATACTTTGAAAAATCGCGTAAAAATAAAAAATAATTAAGACTATAATTTGTATGTGAGTAAAAGCATGATTGATTTATGAAATAAAAAAAAGTGGCTCATGTTAAAACTCTTTATTATTTTGACTCGTAGTAAGCTAATATACTGTATACAATATTCAATTTTTGATCTTTTTAATGTGTTTATAAAAGTCCTTAGTCCTGTTTATTGAATAATGTATATTAGTATATTGTTTTATTCAGTGATCATTTTTGCATTATTATTGTTATAAAATAAATAATTAAAAAATATCTTTAAATTTGCGAACTGAAAAATTAATTATTATGAAAAAGATTATTGCGAGTTTGATGTTTATTATTGCAACCTTTACAATAAGCTGTTCTCAAACTCCCGCAAGTGGAGAAACAGAGTCTGTATTTGGACCAGCTATAGAGTTTGCTGAAATGAACCATAATTATGGTACTATTGAACAAGGTGGAAACGGAACATTTGAATTTGTTTTCACGAATACCGGGACAGAGCCTCTATTGCTCAGCAATGTTCGGAGTTCTTGCGGGTGTACAGTGCCCGTTTGGCCCCGCGAACCGATTAATGCTTCTAAATCAGCCTCTATTGAGGTTAAATACGACACAAGACGGATAGGACAATTCAATAAGAGTATCACTGTGTATTCAAATGCCTCTGAAACACCAATCGTGCTGCGTATCCGGGGAAATGTTGAACCGGCAACTCAAGCGGCAGTCCAATAATAGTGTAAACCATACGGATAATCGTGACTCACAGATACGTTTATCTGTGAGTTTGTTTTTAATAATCATTTAATAAATTAAAACAATGCCAAAGATTTCAAAAAGAGGAACGCTTATGCCAAACTCCCCGATCAGGAAGTTGGTTCCACTTGCCGAAGAAGCTATGAGCAAAGGCAAGAAAGTTATCAGGTTAAACATCGGGCAACCCGATATACCCACTTCTGATAAGGCATTGGCGGCGATCCGGAATCTGAAGGCAAATGTTATTGAATATAGCCATAGCGCAGGAATGGAATCGCTGCGTCGTAAATTAGTAGAATATTATACGCGCCACAACATTTCTGTCAACTATGAAGATATTCTTATTACCACAGGTGGTTCCGAAGCGATTACCATTACTTTATTAACCTGTTTGAATGCAGGTGATGAAATTCTGGTACCAGAACCTTTTTATGCCAACTATTACAGTTTTGCCACATCGACAGATGTAAACGTGGTATCCATTACTTCGCATATCGAAAATGGTTTTGCATTGCCTCCTATCGGTGAATTCGAGAAAAAGATAACTGAAAAAACCCGGGGTATTATAATCTGCAATCCAAATAATCCGACCGGACATGTATATAGCCGGAAGGAATTGGAACAAATACGTGATCTGGTTTTAAAGTATGACCTATTCCTGCTGTCCGATGAAGTATACCGTGAATTTGTGTACGATGGCGAAGAATTTATATCGATTATGCAACTGGAAGAGATCGATAATCATGCTATTCTGATCGATTCACTATCGAAACGTTATAGCGCTACAGGATTGCGAACAGGGGCCCTAATAACCAGGAATAAACAATTGCGCGATACAGCTTTAAAGTTTTGCCAGGCACGATTAAGTCCTCCGTATGTGGGCCAGATAGCTGGAGAAGCCGCCATCGATTCGAGCGATGAGTATATGAACGGAGTTTTTGAGGAATATCTCTCGAGACGCAATTATATTGTCGATGCCCTGAACAGTATTCCGGGAGTCTTTTGCTCGAAGCCCAAAGGCGCTTTCTATGTTATGGCCAAAATTCCTGTTGATGATTCCGAAAAATTTGCCATGTGGATGTTAAGCGATTTTGAATATAAAGGGAATACGATTATGGTGGCTCCCGGTGCAGGTTTTTATACCGAAGGAGGAATAGGCAAACAAGAAATCCGACTCGCCTATGTTATTAATAAGGAACAAATAAGCATTGCTATGGAGTGTTTGCGGAGAGGCCTTATGGAATATCCCGGTCGTATTGCGGAAAAAACCGGTGTTGAAAATATAGTAGGAGTTAAATAATAGAATTATTATTCGAAATCGGGGTAGAGCAGATACTTTACCCTGATTTTTTTAAAACCCTCCAACTCTTCTATCCACGATTGCCGTATTTCTTCAACTGTCGATCCCATAATAATCTGATCACGTAATTCATGGTTACCTGCCAGAAGATCGAAATAATCGGTAAAGAAATTTTCTCCCAGGTTAAGATCGTTATAAAAATCAATCAGGTAGCTGAGATTTATTTTTCTTTCATGCTGTAGCGAATCAATGGGGATTTCCCGCAAATCCATACCAAAGCAATTTATAAACTTCAATTTAGGATTGAGACTGTATCCTTCCATCGGTTGAGGAATAAATGAAAAAGTGTGGTCCGGATATTCCGGATGTCCAATCATCTGAAAAGGAAATTCTGTGCCGCGTCCTTCCGATACCACCGTACCTTCAAATAAAGCAACAGAAGGATACAAATAAACGGCCCTCATTTCCCGTAAATTGGGTGACGGAGGAACAGGAAGCCTATATAACGAAGAGTGAGTATAATGTTGACATTTGATGACTGTTAGCTCGCACTGAACGGAATCGGTAAGCCAGTATTCTACATTGATCATCTGAGCATACTCGCCAATAGTCATTCCATATACTACCGGCACAGGATGAAGTCCGATAAATGATTTGTACTCCGAATCAAGAACCGGACCATCAATATAATGGCCATTAGGATTGGGACGGTCCAGCACAAGTAAGGGTATCTGCTGCTCGGCACATGCCTCCATTATATAATGTAATGTACTCAAGTAGGTATAAAACCTGACACCCACATCCTGCAGATCAAAGACCATAATGTCAATCCCTTTTAAATCTTCAGTATCAGGTTTTTTCTTTTTACCATATAATGAAATTACCGGAATAGCAGAGTTTGAGTATGTCCCATCGCTTACATATGAGCCTGCATCGGCTGTTCCTTTAAAGCCGTGCTCAGGGGTAAAAACTGCCCGGACATTTACTTTAAGACTTACCAGACTATCCAATAGGTTGGTCTTCCCCAGAATCGAAGTATGGTTGATAACAAGACCTACTTTTTTATCGGAGATTAAGGGCAGATACTGCATCGTATTGTATGCTCCTGGTAGAATATCCGCCACAGGTTGAGATCGGGAGCAACCAGGTATTAACAAGATGAGATAAATTATTACTCTAAAAAAAACAGGTTTCCGGTTTTTCAACATAACCACATAGTATAACCGGGGCTAATTTAGTACTTTTATGCTCTTTACCCATCGTTAATTCGTGAATGTCGAATCATATATCGCCCGAAGATTTACTTTCGATAAAGAAGGTAAAAAAATGCTTTCCCGATCGATTGTACAGCTATCTGTCTTTTCTATAGCCCTCAGTATTGCGGTTATGATCATTACGCTGGCTGTGGTTACAGGATTTAAACAGGAAATCCGGAACAGAGCTGTGGGATTCGGGAGCCACATTCAGATTCTGAATTTCGATTCCAATAATTCATTCGAATCCCTGCCTGTTTCAGCTAATCAGAGTTTTCTGCCGGAAATAGAAAAAATACCCGGTATTAAACACATACAGGTTTTCGCTACAAAACCGGGAATTATCAAAGCAGGTAAAGAAAACCAGGGCGTAATTGCCAAAGGTGTCGGAGCAGATTATGACTGGAGTTTTTTCGAATCGAACCTGGTTGAAGGAAGAAGTTTCCGGGTGCAGGATTCCATAAAAACCGATGAAGTACTTATTTCCAGAAAAGTGGCATCACTTCTTGGATTAAAGGTGGGTGATGAATTTCCTATGTTTTTTTTCGATACAAGGCCACGTCCCCGACGTTTTAAGATATGTGGCTTGTTCGAAACCAGTCTTGAAGAATTCGACAAGCAATTTATCCTCACCGACATCGGACATATACAAAAGCTCTACGACTGGGACAAAGAACAGATTACAGGTTTTGAAATTCTCATCGACGATTACCGAAAGCTTGATTTTATTACAGACAGGGTAAGGGAAATAGCAGGTTTTCATTTTCTCGAGGATGGGTCAAGATTGAAAATTGTAAATATTAAAGAAAAATATCCCCAGATTTTTCAGTGGCTCAATCTTCTCGATATGAATGTAGTGGTAATTCTTCTCCTGATGATCATTGTGGCAACAGTAAATATGATCTCAGGACTTATTATTCTGATACTTGACCGAACGCAAACTATTGGCCTCTTAAAAGCCATAGGTGCAAATAACCAAACCGTAAAAAAAATATTCCTCCATCAAGCGTTATTTCTCATTTTTAAGGGAATGATCATTGGTAATATTATTGCTATAACCATAGCCCTTTTGCAGGATAATTTTCAAATAATGAAACTGAATCAGGCATCTTATTTCATCGATTATGTCCCTGTTAATCTTACACTTCCAATTATAATTTTAACAAATCTGGGCAGTCTTTTTATGATCTTCATCGCTATGTATCTCCCTGTTTTAATTATTCTCAGGATTGAACCGGTAAAAACCCTTCGTTACAACTGATCCGACATGTCGCTGAAACTATTGGTAAGAGAAGAACTGAAAAAAGAACTCCCCGGAGTAAGTTTTCAGAACCAAATGATACCTTCTCATAAGCCTTTTTTGAACCTACCGGATAGTAAATCCATAAAGGCAGCCGTATCCGTCATCATTTATTCACCTGTAAAAATACCCTCCCAGATTCTACTGATCAAAAGAACAGATTACAAGGGCCATCATAGTGGTCAGATCAGCTTTCCAGGAGGTAAAGTCGACAAAAACGATTCGTCTCTCTATGATACTGTTATCCGAGAATGCTATGAAGAGATAGGTGTTGAACTAAGTGCTACCGAATATTTGGGAATCCTTACACCCTTGAATATTCAGGTAAGTAGCTTCGATGTTACTCCTTTTGTTTTTTATATCGACGAAAAAAAGGATTTCATACTTAATGGCAAAGAAGTGCAATATTTAATTCCATGCTACCTGTCAGCATTACTTGATAAAAAAAATAGTAAAACCATTTATTTCATGATACAAGAACATGAAATACATGCCCCTTACTTCGATATCGAAGATGAAATAGTCTGGGGTGCAACTTCGATGATACTTGCAGAATTTAAAGAAATTCTCAGAAGGATTGAAAGAAAAAATCCCGGAGTACTACTTCCAGGATTTTGATACTATCAACTCAAATTTTCGGTTTTACCCTATTGAGCTACCAGATTTTTATAATGTCCGTAGCGTTCCATAACATCAGCAACATACTGATATGTTTCAGTTCCACGACAATAGCCATATTTAACTACCGGGTCGTTATAGAATGTCGGATCTGATTTTAATAACAGATACTCAGCAACATTATCGTCCCAAATATTCGGATCTTTTTTGTTTTTAGCTGCCAATGACCTGGCATCAATTATATGACCCAAACCAATATTGTATGCGCCAAGAATGAACTTCTTACGTTCCTCGGGATCCTTAATGTAAGCAAATCTCTCATCAAGCCATTGCAGGTACATAAGTCCTGCCCGAATCTGCATTTTAAGAGGTGAAGAAGGACTAACACCAAAACTCTGGCCAGTAGTCGGCATCAACTGCATCAGGCCATAAGCTCCGGCCCATGACTTAGCATGTGGATTAAATCTTGATTCCTGAAAGATCAATGATGCTACGAGTCTCCAATCCCATCCGATTTCTTCGCTGAACTCTTTAATCAAAGCATCGTATGGAGAAATTTTACCTGATACATTGGCATAATAATCACTGGCCACGATTTCTGCCGATCGCTTATTCTGAAAATACTTACGGGTAATAAGCGCATATTTTCGTTTTTGTTTAAAATCAGTCAACCAACTGTCGATAGTTTGTTTGAGATCGATAGCGTCTTTATTAAGAGCCCATGCAAGATTTTGATAAAAACTAACCGGGGTTGCAATGTCAATATTATTGTAATATAGCTCTCCAACCTGGGCAGTAATCTCGTCACATACCGTATAATCAATTTCTCCCCTGGCTACCCTCTCTATAAGTTGTTCATCACTTTCATCCAACTCAACCACATTAATTGAATCGCCGATTTCATCGGATAAATTCCGAAGCCGTCTTGCATAGGATGAATTCTTCTGAACATAGATAGTTTTATTTGCCAAATCGAGTTGATTTCGTATCAGACTATCCTCTATGGCACTACCGGCGAGCTTTTGCCAGTCATCAGGTTTTTTCTGAACCAGAACTTGCCGTGTTTGTGTATGAGGTACCGTAAAAGCCAGCCTTTCCCTACGCTTTTTGGTTACTGCCAGATTAACAGCTATAAGGTCGATCTCGCCTTTTTCAAGCATTGTAAATTTCTCTTCCAGGTTGTTATTCACACGAACTTCAAGTCTGACTCCAAGATGATTAGCAAGTTCCTGAAGCATTTCATACTGATAACCCATTGGTTGTCCACGGTAAATGAAATAACTTGTAGAGTTAAAGTCTGTCACTACTCTAAGGACTCCTCTTTCTAAAACCTCCTCCAGTACCGAATTATTTTTTTCTTCAGGTACAGGATTTCCCAACCTGATACATGAAAATGCAAGTATTACAAATAGTATGACACTATAACTTTTTCTTAATTTCATATTAAATCTTTTTATATCAAATCAAAAAACACGCGCTGTTTAATCATAAAATACCCAGGACAATCCGAACTTAATTGCATTTTGATTATATGGATAATGCAGTGTCGAATAATAATTCCTCTCAAACCACGAGCTATTAAAGTGTTGCAGTTTGACAAAAAACCTGGTCCTTTTCAGTTTAATATTTAAATACAAATCCATGAGTGGATAGTTGTTGCCTATGTTTTCATTATTCTGAACGTAGAACACACCCAACGCAGGAGTATACTCGTATCCATTGAAACTGGTGTTATAATAAATGTCCAAACCAAAAATCGCCTGTAGGGTTCCATCTGTTAGTTTAAACCTGAAAGTATGATCAAAATAAGTGGAATTGTAAATCACCAGATCGGGTAAGGGTAAAATACTTGTGTTTTCAGTTACCTGATAGACAATTTTGTTCAACGAGTAAAATTTCCATAACTTAAAAGTTTTTGTTGCTTCGATCGAAAAATAATTGAGAATATACTCATAATTCTGGGGCTTAGCCTGCTCATTAAAATATACAAAATTTCGAAGTACGTAATAATTACCCCGTAATTCAAAATTCTTTGACGGACTCCGTAATACACTTGACAAACGAAATCCATTTTGTGACTTCAATTCCTGATTCCACATGTAATGATTCGAATAATAGGTTTCTAACAAGTATCCCGGCTTTTTGTTCTCTATTATTCCTTCAATATCAATCTGATATTTATTTTTGAAGACAGTTATATCAGTATTTACCAAGCCTTTGATTTCAGTTTGACCGCTCTTTTGGCCTGCCAGATAAAGGGTTCCGGAAAATTGAGCTCGAATCCGGTTCCTGAAATTTCCATAAATTCCCGCCGAAACAAATGTATTTGTAAACTGCTCGGTCATATCAATACCTTTCAGTGTATCACCACTATCTTCAATTATTGGAGTAAGTAATGTGTCACTCCCTGGAATATAGGTAGTATCCCATTCAGAAAAGAAGTGATACCTTTCGAAATCATATCCTATAAGCCCGTAGATGCCAGCCTGGAATTTTCTCCTGAAAGTTGTTTTAAATTCTAATTGCAGTGTATTGGAAACACGAAAGTTTAGAACCGAATCGTTGGTGGAAAGGGTATCAAAATAGAATACATCATATAAGCCCGGTGAAACGGGATCAGAATCAATGTATCTTTTACTTGACCGGCTAAGCCTGAAAACATAGGTAAGGATAGGTTCGGCTATATTTCGGCCTTTTTTAATTTCAGCGGTATCTGTTTTCGATGCCAGTGTAAATAATTTCAAACGCTGACTTACGAGTATATCTAAATACCTTAATTTATTTTCTGCATCAGAATCATACTTTGGAGGACCGGAACCATTAAAAACAGTGGGTATCTCAATACTACCAATATTAATACTATCATGAAAATAAGAATCAATAATACCCCCGCTTTCATTATTCCGGGCGTAATTCAAATTGAAGCTTGAATGAAGCATGTATTTTTGTCCGGTATAATTGCCAAATAACCTGAAAGAATTTTGTTTTACCTTTTGATATCGATATTGTCCTCTCGCTGAGATATTGTGATATCGCAGGCCTATATTGAGTTTAGGAGACAGATTTTGTGTATGAAAAGCTTCAAATGTTTCTTCCCTGCTACTACGTAGATTTTCGAAAGTATAGGTAAGTCGTGAAAATTGTTTTCGGGTATTATAATACTGAGTGTTCTTCACAGTTTGAAAATAGGGTAAGAAAGAATTAATAAAAAAAGCATCATCGTTAAATATTCTGTCGGAGACTATATTCGATAACGATGCTGTGCCCAGGTTACCTAAATATGAATTACTCACCGAGTATTGGTAGTTTGGATAGAAAAATTGAAAATTTTCAAGACTAGTATCTACTTTGATACTTTTAATTTCTGAAAAATAATTTTCGAGTCTCCATGAATAAACAACCGGGACAGAATCATTCTCGACCTGTGCCAATAAAGCTGATTGAGTCAGCAAAAGAATAATATATAGGTATACTCTCATTGGGTTGCCTTTAACCGGCCAGAATCCTATTCTACCAAATAAAGATCAAATCTTGTTTTTAAAAAAAGAATCTTACTAAAAGTTATACACTTTCCTATAATAAAATATTGACAGTCATTTAAGTAAATACCAGGAATAATGTACTAAAATTCAATATTATACAAATGTTATTTGTGCACGCTTGCTAATGTTAAAAAAATCCTGACAATACACTACAAAGTGTAAGTCAGGATTAAAAAACGGCGG
>CAZMVE010000093.1:0-11924 GCA_964569585.1 uncultured Bacteroidales bacterium
TCAGGGAAGTTACAGTCGACGAATCAGAACAACGGTATATTTATACCGTGAAAGTCAAAGAATGCGGATGGTGTGCCAAGTTAGGGTATAGCATGAACTGGGTATTGGTGCCTAAATTACCTGAAAACTGGACAGTGGAATTCAGAACTCAGTAGTAATGGAATTAATGGGTTCGTATTGCTTGTTGACATTTTGTAGCTGTCAATCTTCCAGGTTTGGATTCATAATTTGATCTCCCTCTGGTATAGAAAGAAAGTAATCATCTTTTGTAACAGGATTCACCGGGAATCCGCCTTCCTGTGGATGCCGGGTTTGCTCCAGTTCCTCTACTTTTTCGAGCCGTACCAGGTCGAACCAGCGGCCTTCGGGCTCCCCTGCCAGTTCCCAGGCTCGCTCCTGTACCACCGAATCGGCAAAGGCTTCGGCCGATAAACCAGCAGGGATGTCGTATTGTGAAGCCGAATGGATATCGACATGATAAGCCCTGCGCCGGATTTGGTTGACCGCTTCGTAAGCTTCGCCGGTGAGCTGTCCCGAACGGGCCATGGCCTCGGCATAGGTAAGTAGTAAATTCGTATAGCGATATAAATACACTTTTGTATTGCCATGAAACCGCTTTTCCATAGGTGTATTCATGCACCATTCATATGACAGGATATTCACCGAACTAGTATAGTAAAACTTACGGTAAGCGGGTCTGGCACAGGGTTTTGCTGTTACTTCAACATAACCCGAATCAAGCTCAGGGTTATCGCGAACGTAGTATCCGGGGACATATACCGTTGTAAAAAATGTAATGTCCCGGCGGTAATTTTTTGGATACGTATTATAGAAATTGATTTCAGCAGGAAAATACCGTAAAAATATCTCCGAAGAATCAGCTTCTATATAAAACCTGCCCATTCTATTACTGTTAAATCCTGCATAACAGGTGTTTACCTCCGGGCTAACATTAAAAACCAGGTTTGTTATAGTTGTGCTATCCGGAGTAGAAAAATAAAGTGTCAATATAGTTTCAGGATTGTACCTGTTTTCTTCCTCCCAAACGCGCGCAAAATCTTCTTCCAGGGCAAATCCGAAGAAATCCACGCTATCGATAACTTCTCCAGCTACCTGCGCTGCCAGGGCATATTTTGTATCATCTTTCAAAGGATAGCCTGCCCAGCTCAGGTAGACTTCCGCCAAGACCGCTTTGGCCGTACCCCGGTGTACCGTAACAAAAGGTATACGGGCCTCGTAATTGTTTCGAGGAAGTAAATTCATGGCTGTTTTTATGTCAGCTTCAATGAATTCATAGATCTCTTCAAAACCTGCCAAAGGTGTACTGTAATCTATGTCAATATCCTTTACTAAAGGTATTTTCCCATAGGTGCGTGTCAGCCAGAAATAAAAGTAGGCCCTGAAAAAGTACAACTCACCCAGGAGTTGCCTTTCAGTCTTTTCCCTGATGTTTGCTGGATCAAACTGCTTAATAATATTATTGGCAGAAACTATTATAGCAAATATTTTACTCCATGGACCTCTAATATTTTTATCATCCGTCTCAATCTCACAATTAGAGGTAATATCATAATAATAACTGTAATTAGGATTGAGTGTACTTGCCAAATCATCTGCTTTTGTATTTGCTGCAAAAAAGACAACCCCGGTACTACTTTCTCTGGTGAACAGACTGGTAATTTTTGCATATACCCCGTTAACAGCCTGTTCCAATTCAGCTACCGATGTAATTTCTCCAATGGATAACTCCTCTTCATGGAAAAGCTCATTACAACTCAGTAAGGCCAGCATTAACAGGTATTGTATTAACCTTTTCATGTCTCTAAAATGTGAGGTTTAGTGTCAAATAAATTGCCCTGGGCGTGGGGTAGGCCCCCCGGTCGATGGCATTATCCGAGAAATTGTTATCGGTAAATGTTGTGGTCTCCGGATCGTAGCCTTTGTATTTTGTAAAGGTTACCAGGTTTTCAACACTCAGACTCATCATCAGCTTTACTTTGTCAAATACCGGTTGAGTAAAACTGTAATGAAGGGTCAACGATTTTAACCGTATAAAGCTGGCATCCTCAACAAACCGGTCAGACTCGTAGAATTGTCTTCTTCTTATTGACAGGAGCGTATCGGCTATGCATTCGTTTATATCACGGTTTACTCCTGTTAACAAAGTAGCAGCACGGGTGCCGTTATATTTTTCGAATCCCCAGGCGGCATACCAGCTGAAATCAATACTCATGTTTTTGTACCGGAATGAACTGTACAGGTTCCAGGTGTAATCAGGGATGGAATTGCCCAAAACAACCTTATCAGCCCTGTTAAGTCCGGCATCAGTAGTATCGGCATTCAGGTACTTTTCATTTTCTACTCTGACAAAACTGTTGGATGTGCTTTCCCAGTCTTCGGCAGTCATTTTTCCCAGGTAACGATATCCGTAAATATTTCCCAGCACCTCACCTTCCCTTACGACAAAATCGGGGAAAAGTATATCGCCATCAACGAAAAGTAAATCCTTATGTTCTGAAAGTCGCTTGATGCGCTGGCTGGTGGAGGAGAAATTAAAGTTCAGGTCCCAGGTAAAACGGGCCGATTGAACCGGTACCAGTTCAATACCCAGTTCATACCCTTCGACGGCTACCTGCCCTATATTCAGATATTGCTTCCCTCCTCCGTAATATTCCGGAATATCGCGTAGCATGATCAGGTCATCGATCAGCTTCGAATAGTATACCCCACTAAGCGAAATTCGCCGGTTGAAAAATGAGGTTTGCAGTCCATAATCGGTTTCGGTAGTCGATTCGTGCCTTAGATCATGATTGGCCAGTTGTATTACGGCCGGATAATAGCTCGCTCCATTGGGATCAATAAACGGATAATCGTCGTACAAATCGTTTGCCAGTCCGTTCAGGGGATAATTCCCGCTTATGCCATGGTTTGCATAAATTTTAAAAAGATCAAACCATGCTATGTTATCGAAAATCGACAGCTGCGAAATATCCCAGCTGACCGCTATTGAGGGAAAGAGTTGGTAATAATGGGTATACAGCCCTTCTTTCACATGGCTCAGGTTTCCTATTAGCGAGAGAAACCAGGTTTTTCGATAGCTGTAACTCAGGTGTCCGACATACGAGCTCATGGTACGGTATACCGAGCCTTTCGGCCCGTAAGTTGCCATAGAGTTCTTCAGCGAGAAATGTTCGGGGATGCTACCTTCCAGCGAATCGACCTCCCACCAAAGGTTATCCTTGTAATACCGATGGGCCAGTACGGCACCCAGTTCATGCCTGCCAAAGGTATTGTTGTAGGAAATATTCATCTGGTGGTTAAAAAGCATGACATCCTCCAAACTCTCAATCATAGCCGAAACTCTGCTGCCGTACATATAATCATAGCTTGTATAGGTAAATGCAGTATTGTAGAAGGAATGCCTCTTCATGAAGGATTCCATAAAATCCATGTAGAAATGATCGCTGATACGCAAACGGGCCAATCCATATAAAATATTTGAATTTATTTGCAACTCATGATGGTTATTGTCGAGAATAGAACTTATCGGATTAATTTCTGACAGTGTATTATAATCCATGTAATAGGTCCTTGAATACAATTCTCCGCGATCATTTAATAATAGTGAATCAGGTGTGCAATCAAGGCAGGGAGCAATGGGGATACCTTCAAAAATGAGGGGGTTACCCTTGTATTGGTCCTGGTTGTTTTTATTGGTCTGCCAGCTTCCCCGATAACCTATGTCAATGGCCAGACGTTTCCAGAACAAGCGTCCTACCCGTGCTGAAAAGGTATAACGATTGTATTGCGAATTGGGAAGAATACCCTTATGATCGGTATAATTTCCCGAAAAATAGTATTTCAGCATTTTTTGAGTGCCTGAAGCTGAAAGCTGGTATTCCTGAACACTGCCATTAGAAAAAATGGCATCCTGCAGGTTTTTATCACATAACGAATCGGAATAGGCAGGGTAAATATTACGAATACCGCTTACTGCAACGGAAAGCGCTGAATCCAGTGTAGTGAGAAAATCTTTGGTGTTCATCAGGTCGTATCGCGCCGGTTGCCATTGGTAGCCGAACCGGGTAAGGAAATTGATACGGTTTTCATCGCCTTTTTTGGTGTCGATCAGCACTACGCCATTGCCCCCCTGGAAACCATATAGTGAACTGGCAGAAGCATCTTTCAGCACCGTCACATTTTCAATGTCATGGATATTCAGGTCGGCAATGCCCAGACTCGACAGGTTTACGATGGGTATCGGAACACCATCGACCACATACAAGGGTTCTGCCGATGAAAAAAACGAACTCTGCCCGCGGATGCGGATTTTCTGGTGGTCGCCCGGGGCACCTGAGGTTTTCGTGGCCCACACACCTGCCACGCGGGCATGGAGAATATCGGAGGCATTGTTGACATTCTGCCTTTCAATTACCTCAGTACTAATGGTGGGTATTTCCCGGCCATAATCCATATTCCCGAAAAACTTCCGCTGGGCTGTGACCGTCACTTCTTCGATTTCTGTTTCCGTAGGGCTCAGGCTGATATTCAGGGTAAGGTCCCTTTTGAGTTTCAGGGAAACTCCTTTTTGATTATAGCCTATATAGCTAAAAACCAGTGTATAATTTCCTCCGGGTGCTTCCAGGCTGAAGTTCCCATTAAAGTCGGATACGGTGCCGTACTTGGTGTCCTTCAGGTATATATTTACCCCGATCAGGGTTTCGCCGGTAAGGCTGTCGGTGATCCTTCCAGTGATTGTATAGGATACGGATTGATCCGTATCCTGTGCAGTGGTATTCTGTCCATAAAAAAGAAAGACAAACGATACATACAACAGGAAAATTCCCTGTACTTTTCTTTTTAAATGCCCGATGTTATAAATTAGTTTCATTCTAAAAGGTTTGGGTTTAAAATTTGGTCTTTCTCCGGTATTGAGAAATAATAATCTTCCTCATCAAGGGGATATTCCGGTACCCCTCCTTCGTCATCGTAGCGGTATTGTTCCAGTAACTCAACCTTTTGTGTTCTTACCAGATCGAACCATCTGCCTTCAGGCTCTCCGGCCAGCTCCCATGCCCTTTCCCAAAGTACCGAATCGATAAAATCCTGTTCTGATAAACCGGGTTGAAGATCATAAATGGATGTACTATACAAATCCAGATTTCGGGCTCGTCTTCGAATATAATTTACACAATCATATGACTTTTGGTCTAGAATTCCCGCTCTTGCTGAGGCTTCGGCAAAGGTTAAAAGGGTGTGCGCAAAACGGTATAAATAGGTTCTTGAATTTCCAAAGAAATAATAAGAACTGAAACTTTGCCCGTTATAAGAAAAGACATCTTCATAGATAAACGGATCGTAGAAGAATTTTCTATAGCCCAGGCTGCTACCACATATAGATTGTTTATAATGATAGATACTGCCTGTATTAGAAAGATAATCCCTTGTATAAAAGGTAATTTCTTTTCGGTATTCCTGGGGAAACAAATCATAAAATTTACGCTCGGTTGCAAAAAAATAGAAACCTAATTCATGAACATAATAAGCATAATCAACGCTGTCCAAACTTTGTAAGTCTCTAATACTTGCCCGGTAAGCTTGATTCATTTCGCTTTCAACTGTAATGTTTTCAGAATTATTAAAGTACAGGCTGAAAACCGATTCACTGTTGTACAAATGGTTTTTATCCCATAAAAAGGCAAAATCTTCCAGAAGTTCAAACCCAAAATACGCTGCACTATCAATAACTTCTTCAGCTATTTGTGCTGCCCTTCCATATTTCGATTTGTCTCCTATCGGGTACCCTCCCCAGTTAAGATATAATTCAGCCAGGAGCGCCTTTGCTGTTCCCCGATGGGGCGTAACATAAGGAATTCGTGCATTTGCGTTATTATCGGGTAAATATTTAAGCGCCGACTTGAAATCACTTTCAATAAACTGATAAATTTCCAGGAATGTACCGGGCGGTGTTGAATAATCAATCTCAATATCATCGATTAGGGGAATCTGGCCGTATGTTCGGGTAAGCCTGAAATAACAATAAGCCCTGAGAAAAAATATCTCTCCCAGAATTTCAAGGCTGGAGGCATCCTTTCCTGCTATGTGTTCTTTTTGTACTAAAATATTATTTGCGCTAACTATTGTGGAATACAAATATTCCCAATTATAAGATTCATTTTTGTAATATGTATTTGGTATTTGCTGTCCATCACAATTTTCAGTTTTAACACCTGTCCAGTAGTTGTCGTAATATGGATATTCATTACTCAGATCGTCGCCTTTGATATTTGGGCTGTAAAATCCCTCATTCAATGATATGGAAGTCTCTGCCAGTTTACCATATACGCCTGTTGTTGCCATAACAAGATCTTGGTAATCATCAATTATTGCAATGGAAAGTTCCTCTTCATGAAAGTATTCATTACATGATACCATGCATAAAAAAAAGAGTAGTACCAAAGAAAATCTTTTCATTACAATTCCATCTTTAAGGTAATATAAAACGATTTTGGGTTTGCATAAGCCCCACGATCAACAGCATTATCCGAAAAATTATTATCGGTAAAAATAGTGGCCTCCGGGTCATAGCCGGAATACCGGGTAAAGGTCAGCAGGTTATTAAAACTTACGGAAAGGTGTAAATTCAGCCTGCCGGCAAATATTTTATGAAAATTATAGCCCAGGGTAAGCGTCTTAAGCCGGATAAAGCTGGCATCTTCCACAAAAACATCGGATTCATAAAAATATTTCGTTGTTATCGAACGAAGGGTATCCGCAATATAATCATTGACTTTACGGTTTACCCCTGTCATAACAGTAGCAGCCCGGGTGGCGTTGTACTTGGATACCCCGGAAACGGCATACCAGGTAAAGTCAAGATTGAAATTTTTGAAGCTAAACGAACTGATGAGATTCACCGTAAAATCAGGCAGGGCATTTCCAAGTACTATTTTATCATCGGCGTCTAAGTCGGTATCCGAAGAATCGGCATTCAGGTATTTCTCCCGCTGAACAGTTATAAAATCATTATGATCGCCTTCCCAATCTTCCGGGTGCATTTTCCCCAAGTATTTATAACCGTAAATATTCCCCAACGGATCTCCCTCGTTAATATGAAAATCCGGGAATAAAACATCGCTATCGGTAAAACTGATATCCTGGTCTTCTATTAATTTTTTAACAACTTGTTCCGAGAAGGAATAATTGAGCAGTAGGTCCCATTCGAAAAAGCGGGTTTTTAGCGGGACCAGGTCAAGACTCGCCTCATACCCGGAAATAGCGACTTCGCCCAGGTTTATATACTGTTTCCCGCCTCCATAATAGTAGGGGATGTCTCTGAGCAAGATTATATCCATGATGTTTTTCATATAGTACACAATATGTAAAGAAAACCTGTTCTCCAAAAAACTGCTTTTAATACCCAGGTCCGTTTCACGGGTATTTTCATGTTTGAGATTATGGTTAACCAACTGCGAAACAGCCGGAGCATAGCTGGACACACTATCAAAGGCATAAGAAACATCTTCATACAAATCATTGGCCAGCCCATTCAACGGGTAGTTCCCGCTTTGTCCCCAGTTAACATACAGTTCGAGATCATTTAACCACTTCGTTTTCTCCAGGTTAAATTGCTGTATAATATCCCAACTTAAGGCTACTGAGGGGAATAATGTATAATAATCGGTATACAATCCTTCTTTAACATGGCTCAGGTTTGCGACCAGGGATAAAAACCAGGTTTTACGGTAGTTGTAACTCAGGTGCAGAATATATGAACTCATGTTTCGTATTACCGAACCTTTAGTACCGTAAGCTGCCATGGAATTTCTCAGTGTATAATGGTCCGGGAGAGTTCCCTGAAGAGAATCTACTTTCCACCATAGATTATCCTTATAAAACCGGTGAGCCAGGAGAATGCCCACCTGGTTATTCTTAAAGGTATTATTATAGGACAAGTTTACCTGGTGATTAAACAGAATGACATTTTCATCGGTTTTAAGGACTATCTGACTGGAATTTTTTTGCAAATTGTACAAAGAAGGACGGTTCATAAACGATTCCATCAGGTCCATATGCAAGTGGTCATTGATCTGAAAACGCGCAGACAGGTTTACTATCTGGGAAAGAATTTCCAGGGCGTGCTGGTTGTTTTCGATTATAGACTCAGGCAATGTGGGGTCTGAAAGCCTCGTATAGGCTGAATAATAGGTTCTGCTGTTTAGGTTATCATATTCATCGTAAAGCAGGCTGTCCGGGGTACATCGCAGACATGAAGCCTTACTTATTCCTTCAAAAATTAAACGGTTTCCCTTATACTCGTCCTGGTTATTTTTGTTGGTCTGCCAGCTTCCCCGGTAGCCTATGTCAATAACCAGCTTTTTAAAAAATTTCCGGCTGATACGGGCTGAAAATGTGGTTCTCGAATATTGTGAATTGGACAGGATACCTGTCTGGTCGGTGTAATTCCCGGAAATATAATAATTTAATGATTTTACCGAGCCTGACGCCGAAAGTTGATATTCCTGTGAACTTCCCTGCGAAAAAATTACATCTTGCCAATCGTCGCTACAAAGCCCTGCTTCATATCTTGGATAATATGACCTTAAACCGGAGCCTAATATGGAACGGGCTGAGTCCAATGAAGTTAAAAAGTCCCGGGTGTTCATCAGGTCATAGCGCTCCGGTTGCCATTGATAGCCGAACCGGGTAAGGAAATTAATACGGTTTTCACCTCCTTTTTTGGTATCGATCAGCACCACCCCGTTTCCTCCCTGGAACCCATAGAGTGAGCTGGAGGAGGCATCTTTTAGCACAGTTATATTTTCAATATCATGAATATTAAGATCAGCAATACCCAGACTAGAGAGGTTTACGATGGGCACCGGAACACCATCCACTACATATAGGGGTTCGGCTGAAGAGAAAAAGGAACTCTGTCCCCGGATACGGATTTTCTGGTGATCGCCCGGGGCTCCGGAAGTTTTCGTGGCCCACACACCTGCCAGCCGGGCATGGAGAATATCGGAGGCATTATTACTATTCTGCTTTTCAATTACCTCTGCGCTGATGGTGGGTATTTCCCGTCCGTAATCCATATTCCCGAAAAACCTGCGCTGGGCCGTGATTTGGACTTCTTCGATGGGAGTTTCAGCAGGATTGAGAGAAATGTTAATTGCCAGGTTCTTTTTCAGGCTGATTTCCAGTTCCTTCTGGCCGTAGCCGATATAGCTAAAAATCAGGTTGTAATTCCCTTCGGGAGCTGTTAGTTCAAAAAATCCATCCGCATTGGTAACCGTACCGTATTTAGTATCTCGCAGGAAGATATTAACGCCTATCAGGGTTTCGTCTGAAATACTATCGATAACAATACCTCGAACCGTATAGTTTTCAGAAGGGCCAACATTATCCTGGGCCTGTACTGTCAGTTGTGAGAAATAGCATACAAACAAAAAACTCAACAGGCGAAGTACCTGAGTTTTCATGCGGGATTTATTTTGGATAAAACTTATTTCACCTGATCAGGAGCTGACATACTAAAGTAATAAAATTGTAAATCATTAACCTGTAGACTCGATAAATTGTTAATTCGCTTAATAAAAGAAAGTCATTGGAGAGTGGGGCAAAGCCCTGAAGAACATATACACATATATGCTATGGAAAAAGTTCAATAATTGTACACTTGTCTTACTAGCTGGTGTTAAATATAGTCTTCAACTTGTGGTAAGCAAGCGTGGAAAACCGAACGTTATATTGACTTATTTTCGATAAAATACTATTTTTGAATAAAATTATTCAACATGCATGGATTAATAAAGGATAAATTGAATGATTTAAAAATACTTTGTCAAAACTATGATGTCATGACAATGTATGTCTTTGGTTCTGCGTGTACTAAGAAATTTAATGACAAAAGTGATATTGATATATTAGTATCGTTCAAAGATATTTCAATTGAAAAGTATACCGATAATTATTTTGAACTACATTCTAAATTAGAAAAATTATTTAATCGTAAAATTGATTTATTGACAGAAAACTCACTTTCCAACCCATATTTTATTGAGAGTATAGAAGAAACAAAACAATTGCTCTATGCAGCGTGATATTTTAAAAAATTTGCTTGATATACAGGTGTCAATAAACTCGATTTATGATTATTTAGGAGACAAACGTGATTTTAATGTATATAAATCCAATAAACTTCTTCGCAGAGGAATTGAAAGAGAATTAGAAATAATAGGAGAAGCTACCAATCGGATTTTGAAAATAGATGAAACCATTGATATTTCTGACTCAAGGCGTATTGTTGATTTAAGAAATTGGGTAATTCACGGATACGATAAAGTTGATGATGTAATTATTTGGGGAATAATTTTAAGAGATATACCCAAACTAAAAGAACAGGTCGATAGATTAATAAAAAAATAAAGCCAGCTTTTAACAACCGAAAACCTCTTCTATCCCATATTAGAAAAACGTTTTTTTTAAAACTAAAAACTTAGAGAGTTATATTAAATTGTGGGTAGTATTTCAAATAGAATATTCAATTCAAGTAAAGCTGTTTATATCATTCTGCCGGATAAATAATCAAAGCCTTCAATTTTCGTTAATTTGCATCGGAAAATTTTTTAGGTTATTCTTATATGAAACTCAATCTCGGATTAATATTTGGTGGGCGTTCGGGCGAGCACGAAGTATCGCTGCAATCGGCCCGGTCGATAGCCAACACGGTGAACAGGGAAAAGTATAATTTATATCTTATCGCCATCGATAAGCAGGGGAGCTGGTACCTGGCCGATGAGAACGATTACCTGAACCATCCCGACGATCCGTCATGCATTAGTCTGAATGTTCGTCCAGATCAGCAGGTGGCATTAATTCCCGGGAATAATACAAATACCCTTATCCGTCTGGCAGATTGTAAGGAATTAACTTCACTGGATGTTGTTTTTCCCATCATTCATGGAACATTTGGCGAAGACGGGGCCTTGCAGGGATTTATGGCCATGCTTAATATACCCTGTGTGGGGGCCGATGTATTGGGTTCGGCAGTAGGAATGGATAAACTGATTGCCAAGGAACTGTTGATCAGGGCGGGTATTCCTGTAGCCAGCTATGTGTTGGCCGAATCCGGCATGGCCATCGATAAGGCTGTCAGCAAGGCTGAGGCACAGCTGGGTTTTCCGGTTTTTATTAAGCCTGCCTGTTCAGGCTCATCAGTGGGTGTGTACAAAGCAGCTAACAGCCAAGAATTAAAAGAGGCTGTTCAGAAGGCATTGCAGTTCGACCGGCATGTATTAATTGAAGAAGCAGTAAAGGGGAGGGAGATAGAATGCGCCATACTGGGCAATGAAGAGTTAACAGCATCAGTTCCCGGCGAAATAATACCCCGTCATGCTTATTATTCATACGAAGCCAAATATATCGATACCGAAGGAGCTCAACTCGATATGCCGGCAAAAATTCCGGGAGATATGGCAAAACGAATTCAGGATCTGGCAAAGCAAGCATACAAGGTTTTATCCTGCTCGGGTATGGCCCGGGTGGATATGTTCCTGAAACCGGACGGAACAATTATTTTGAATGAGATTAATTCACTGCCGGGATTTACAAAGATCAGCATGTACCCGAAATTAATGGAATTATCGGGTGTGCCCTATACTGAACTGATCGACAGGCTGGTGGAACTGGCGATAAAAAGGCACCGGCAGCAGGAACAATTCCTGCAGAATGTGCTGAATGAAAAGGTGTATTAATAGAGTTAGGTTTTAAATCTACCCATCTTACGAGTTTTTAAAAATTGAGTTAGAGTTTTATATAAACATGTTACCCTTTCAGGGTTTCTATTACCTTTAATTTTAAGCTTTTATAATCAATAGCGTCCTAAACGTTTAAAAAAGAGAGAAGGATTTTAAGTATCTCAA
>CAZMVE010000094.1:0-11847 GCA_964569585.1 uncultured Bacteroidales bacterium
ACAAAAGTTTCGCGGGCACGTTCAATAATTTGGACTACTTCACCTTCGGGATTCAGTTTTTTCTTGCGCGCAAACAGGTATACTTTAACAATATCGCCATCAAGAGCATGATGCAGGTTCTTTTGGGAGATAAAAACATCTTCTTCAAACGAATCGGTGGAAACAAAACCATATCCGGCAGTGACAATCTCTAACTTACCAATAATATAACCTCCTGCCGATTTTATTTTATACCTGCCAGGCTGGATTTCTTCGAGGAAACCATCATTCTTTAATGTGTTCAGAAGCTTTGATACAAGTTGTTTTTCCCCGGAGGACTTTATAAATAATTGCTTTGAAAGTTGCTTGTAATTGAACGATTGTTTTGGATCGTTTGTAAAAACACTGAGTATACTGTTCGACATTGCTTTTTCGTTAAGCAAGCCTCGGTGCTTTCCTTTTTTCTGCGTCATATGTCTCTACAATTTCAATGCAAAGTAGGAATATTATATTAGCTTTCCACAAGAATATTTATTTCACTCTTACATCAAAATAAAGAAATTGTACTATTAATCTTATTGTCTCATTATCAATATGAAATATAATTTCTTTCTAAAGAGATTTAATTAATCGAATTTAGGTGACTTCAATAATCTATCTATTTGTGTTTCATTCACTAAGTCTGGTTTCCGTAAAATGAATGATCTAATATTTTGATATTCTTATTCTTTTATTGTTAATTTTGCACCCGACTTGCTTGTATTCAAATTGTGGTATTAAAGAATGGACTCACTTGATATGACAGGTTCCGGCGAATACAAAAACTTGAAGTGATGAGTATATATGAGGGAGGTGCGTATCGTTATTCCGGAAACGGAACAAATAACCTTCGGTTGAATACAATCAAATTACCGAATACCACAATCGATACACTAATCAATACTATTTTTCAACGAATACAACGGAATTTCATATTACAGAAAACTGATACTCAATGGACGTAGACGGAACACAATTTAAGAAATTCCTTGAACGACGTGAAAATCTCGAAAAACATCATCGGGATTTTGCCATCTCAAAACAGTATGCCAAGGGGAAGTTATCTGCCCGGGAAAGAATTGATTTACTATTTGATCCGGATACTTTTAATGAAATAGATGCTTACTCAAGAACTGCTTTTAGCGATTCCAGCTTTGGGAAAATGATTGATGCATACGGCGATGGGGTTATAGTTGGACATGGGAAAATAAGTGGCCGTAATGCTTTTGTATACTCACAGGATTTTACTGTGATGGGAGGTTCGCTGGGAACTGTACATGCAGCTAAAATCATGAAAATTCAGGATATGGCACTTAAAATGGGAGCGCCTATAATCGGTATTATCGATTCAGGAGGTGCCCGTATTCAGGAAGGAGTTGCCAGCCTTGCCGGATATGCCGGTATTTTCAGACGCAACGTGATGTCATCAGGTGTTATTCCTCAAATTTCAGTAATAATGGGCCCTGCAGCCGGAGGAGCTGTATATTCACCTTCTATAACCGATTATGTTTTCATGACCAACAATACCAGTTATATGTTTGTAACCGGTCCTAATGTGGTTAAAGAAGTTTTAAATGAGGATGTAAGTTTCGATGATCTGGGTGGAGCTATGGTGCACATGAAAAAAAGCGGTGTTGCACAGTTTGTTTATGAAGATGAGGAAAACACAATTCTCGGGGTGAAAAAACTACTTTCCTACCTGCCATCCAACAATTTCGAAAACCCTCCAATAGTTGAAGCTGTAGATCGTAATATTGTTCCTGAGCCCCGTCTGCGTGAAATAGTCCCTGATGATACTAATAAACCTTACGATGTAAAAGATGTAATAAAGTTACTCCTGGATAAGGAATCATTTTTCGAAGTTGCAGAAAATTTTGCGCAGAATATTGTTGTTGGCTTTGGAAGATTAACGGGAAAAGCTATTGGAATTCTGGCAAATCAGCCAAAAAATCTTGCCGGTGTACTGGATATTAATTCCTCAATTAAGGGCGCAAGATTTATTCGGTTCTGTAATTGTTTCAATATTCCCATTCTTACTCTGGAGGATGTTCCGGGATTTCTTCCCGGTATCGATCAGGAGCATAATGGTATTATACGGCATGGAGCAAAATTATTATATGCTTATGCCGATTCCACTGTACCAAAGATTACGGTTATTCTGCGTAAATCATATGGTGGGGCTTATTGTGTGATGAACAGTAAAAATCTGGGAGGCGATTTTAACTTTGCCTGGCCAACCGCTGAAATTGCTGTTATGGGACCTGAAGGTGCAGTTTCGATACTTTACCGTAAAGAATTGCTTGAATCGGAAGATCCTGTAAAGTTGAAGAGAGAATTAGCCATTAAATACCGCGATGAAATTGCTAATCCTTATGTCGCTGATGAAAAAGGATATATTGATGAAGTTATTGATCCGGCAGATACACGGCGTAAAATTGTATTTGCGTTTGAAGCTCTTGAAAATAAGCACGTAAGCAGTCCTACCAGAAAACACGGAAATATTCCACTCTAATTTGAGAAGTGAGTATTATTGTGTTGGAATTTTCAGTGTTCAATAAAAAATGTCATATTTGCGAAAGTAGCTGCAACAAAATTTTAAAAAGTGCACTATGAGAATAAAAAGTCTCTTAATTGCAAACAGAGGAGAGATAGCCATTCGCATTTGCCGTACGGCAAAAATGATGGGGATTAAAACATACGGGATTAAAACTTCAAAGGAACCCAAAGCCTATTACCTGGATTTTGTTGATGAGATCATTGATTTTTGTGAGAGCACAGATGAAGTTCCGGAATTTCTGGATGTAGAACGAATAGTAACTATTGCAAAGGAATTTAATATAGAAGCTATTCATCCAGGATACGGCTTTCTGGCAGAAAGTCCATATTTTGCTCAGCGATGTGATGAAGAGGGGGTAATTTTTATTGGGCCATCGCCTGAAGCGATATATAAGATGGGGAACAAAACCATTGCCAAAAGAATAGCCAACAGGTATCAGGTGCCGTTATTGCGGGGTAGTTACGGTAATTTGAAAAGTGCCGCAGAGGCCCGGCATATTGCCAATAAAATAGGATATCCGGTTATATTCAAGGCAGCCGCCGGTGGTGGGGGAAGAGGAATGAGGACTGTTGAAAAAGCATCACAAATTGAAAAAATGTTCAAAGTAGCAAGCGCTGAAGCTGAAAAAGCATTTAACGATCCTTCCGTATTTCTTGAAAAATATGTTCGGAATCCTAAACATATCGAATTTCAAATACTTGGTGATAAACATGGTAATTATGTTCATCTGGGCGAAAGGGAATGTTCCATTCAACGTAAACATCAGAAATTAATTGAAGAATCACCTTCACCTGTTCTTGATAAAAAATTGCGAAAAAAGATAGGGGAAGATGCAATTAAAATTGCAGAAGCAACGAATTATCATAATGCAGGGACTGTTGAATTCTTACTGGATGATGATAAGAAGTATTATTTCATGGAGATGAATACCCGTATCCAGGTTGAACATTCTGTTTCCGAAGTAGTTACTGGAATTGATCTCATCGAAATGCAGATTCGAATAGCACAGGGAGAAAAATTACCATTTAAGCAGGAGGATATTAAATTTACCGGCTGGGCTATTGAGTGTCGTATCAATGCCGAGGATGTTCAGGCAGGATTTAATCCCTATTTGGGGATAATCGACAAAATACAATATCCGCGCAGTAAGAACATTCGTATCGACACCGGAATTACCGATTTGTCGGTTGTTACTCCTTATTTCGATTCTATGGTGTCAAAACTTATTGTCTATGGAGAAACCCGTGAAAAAGCTATAAACAATTGCCTGAATGCACTGGATAAATTTTGGATAAAAGGGATTAAAACAACTATCCCTTTTTGTAAAGCGGTTCTACAACACCGGAAATTCAGGAATGGTGACTTCAATACTTCCTTTATTGAAAAGGAGATGAAAAAATTACATTTTGAAGGCGATCAGAATGAGATGCTTGCCGCTTACCTTGCGACCTTTGATTTTGCAGCAGGTTTAGAAACCGACCGAAGTACGTATATTGATTTTGAACAAGGGAAAAATATCAGTCCCTGGGTACTGAACAAGCGATTACGTTCGCTCTAAAACCATTAAAAATGATCCTTTCCAGAAAAAAGTCAAAAGATCAGGATAGTGAATACATTGCAGTAACACCGCAGGATAAAAAGTATACTATTAAAAATCCGTTCAGTGAGGAATTAATGATCAATCATAAAAAGATTGACATTAAAATATTTGATGATGAGAACGGATTCACTTATATATTATTCAAGCGTAAGAAATACCTTGCCGAAATAGTAGAAAAAACGCAGAATAAATATACTGTATTGATCAATGGAGTGAGTTATACTTTTTCTATCGAATCTCCTATTTCTTATAAGCGCAAAAAATACCTTGAAAAAAATAAATCAAAAAGCCGTAATGAACTGGTTGCCGCACCTATGCCAGGAAAAATAGTAGATGTACTAATAGAAATAGGTGACAAAGTTAAGGAAGGAGAATCGTTAATAATTCTCGAGGCTATGAAAATGCAAAATGAAATAGGCTCACCTGCATCCGGGACAGTAAGTAAGATCTTTATAAAAGTGGGCGATATTGTTAATAAAGAGGATGTGCTGGTTGAAATTCAGCGTTAGAATTATTTAAATTTTTACCAGACTGTTTTTTATAGCAAATACAACAAGGCTTACGGAATTTTTTGATCCGGTTTTATATAAAAGACTCGATCTGTGTCTTTCAACTGTCCGCTGACTGATAAACAATTCTGCTGAGATCTGCTGATTAGAATATCCCTGACAAATAAGTTCCAATACTTCTTTCTCTCTTTTTGTTAATTCGACACCGGAATCTTCTGGCTTATGCTTGATGAGCTTTAACAGTAACTCCTGCGAAAAATAATTTCCTCCTGAATGTACTTTACGGATAGCATCAGCAAGTTCATTGTTATCGATATCTTTGAGGATAAATCCTTTTACACCAAGTTCGATCATGGTGTTGTAATATTCCACATCACCATACATGGATAGAACTAGTATGCATAAGTCGGAATATTTATTTAATGCCTGCCGTGTGGTTTCTACTCCATCCATTTCGGGCATGTTAATATCCATTAATATTACATCGGGCTTTAAATTATCAAGATAAGTAAGGAATTCTTTGCCATTAGAGGCTTCAATAACTACTTCAATGTCTGGTTCGTTATCGATAATGAATTTTAAACCATTTCTGAATAATTGATGGTCATCAACTATAGCGACACCTATTTTTGATTTTTTCGACATTATAAGTTTGATGGATTTTGGATTTAGTGTGCAATTTATGTATAATAAACAAATTATTGAAAAGATTGATGAATAGGAATTGTAATACGAAATGAAAAGCCTGAATTAATACTGGCATATAATTCATAAACACCGTTTAACGATTTTGCTCTGCTAATTATGTTAGATATACCCATGCCAGTCTTCTTGCTTTTCTCGTAGTTCTCCAGATCAAAACCTTTACCATTATCTGTATATGAAAGATCCAGATTTTGCCCTTTCTCTTCAAGCGTAATATCAATTCTGTTGGCTTCTGAATGCTTGACGGTGTTGTTAATTAATTCTTTAATTATCCGATAAAAAGAATTTTCTATGGTATTCGAATAGCGTTCAGAGAGCAATGAACACTGAAAATTTACTTTTATGGTCAAGGGTATTTTTTGAATAAAATTTTCAATAGCTGATGCAAGACCATAATTAATAAGGATATGTGGACTAAGATCGTTTGATACTTCTTTTGTAGTAGTAATAGCCTCTTTCACTACTTCATTAAGTTGGGTAATTACATAATCTTGCTTTTCGGGCTGGTCGGTTGTTTTCATCAAACCCAGATACATCTTAATACTGGAAAGAAGGGGACCCAAATCGTCATGCAGGTTTTTTGCAAATCGTTCTCTTTCCTGTTCTTCTGTTTTTATTACCGCATCCAGAACTTTTTTATCCAATAGTTTTCTTTCACTGATATCGCGAAGAGTTAGTACTATACCCTTAATTGTAGTAAGATGCAGAAGGTTTATAAATACCAATTCGGACGGTATATATTCTCCGTTTGATTTTTGTACACGGGCTTCAATTGTTATAGTACTTTCCTTATTCTTTTTTATTTGATTAATCTTGCTTAATATGGATTTCTTATCATCGGGGAACAGAATATCAAAAATATTTTTACCAACCAGCGAACCTTCGTTATAACCCAGAACACCTTTAATGGAAGGAGTATCATACACTATCTGGGAGTCGCTATCAAGAATAAATACTATATCTGACAACTGCTGGACAATAGAACGGAACCGGGCTTCGCTTCGACGCAAAGCCTCTTCAACATCCTTCTGATAGGTTATATCTCTACCAATTCCGAGGATCTCTATTACTTCATTCTTCTCATTAAGAATTGCCTTATCACTCCACGCCAACCAACGCCAACCGTTTTTTGTAGAGGCGCGTTGTTCAATGTAACATGTATAAGGCGGTTTATAAAGATTTTTCATGGCTTTAAGTGTCAAATCCCGATCGTCTTTATGTACCAATGGAGGAAAGGTATTTCCCAGAAGTTCTTCTTCCGTTTTTTCAAATAGTTCGCAGTATGAAGGACTTACGAATAGAAAACGACCCTTGATATCGGTTTTTACAATCAAATCGGTCTGACCTTCAATAAGCATTCTGTATTTTTCTTCGCTTTCACGCAGGATTTCAGCAGCTTTTTTTCGTTCACTAATATCGCGAATTACTGACAGTACTCTTTTTTGACCGTTTATTTCGGCAATTTTCAGGGATATTTCAACCCAGAATTGTTTACCTGTATCGGTTCTGGCGAACCATTCAATATGTTCAGCACCACTAATCGATGCTTTTTCAAGAATTTTAATTGCATTTTCCTTATTATAGGGCGAAATACCGGCAGAAAACCGGTTGAACTCGGCTGTAAGTGCACGCTTATATGTGGTCTCAAACATGGAAAGCATTGTATCATTTACATCTTCTATTTTGGTAGTAACCGGATTAACAATAATGATTGCATCGCTTGAATTATTAAAAATTTCACGGTAATTTCGTTCACTTTCAATTATTGCATTTTCAGCTTCTTTACGGTCGGTAATATCCATAAAGCAGCCAATAATTTGCTGGGGATGTTTATCCGTTGCCTCAATTAGTAATGCCTGGTCCAATATCCATATTTCCTCATCGTTGGCATCTTTCCATCGATATTCGCATGAAATTCTCTGAGTATCAAACCGTAATTTATTGAAAGTACCTCCTACAAGCTCGTAATCTTCGGGATAAATACGTTCAACCCAGAGATTGGGATTTTTCCTGAAATCTTCAGAGTTAAATCCGGTTAGTGATTCAATTTGTTCGCTATACCAGATATTTTTTCTATTGGTCGGATCGTATGAATAATAAGCCATCGGGATCGATTGCAACAATAACTGCAAACGGGTCTCGCTTTTTTGTAATTCAAGAGTTCTTTTTTCAAAAAGATCTTCAAGATGGTCCTTGTATTCCAATAACTCGATTTCAGATGCTTTTTTTTCAGAGATATCAATATCTATCCGACCGAAAAGAAATCCTGATTCAGTTTGAATCGGGAATACCTGGTATTGAATATATTTTGTATTGTTATGGATCTGTTTTTCAAATTCACCTTCAAAAAGGGTTTTCCTGGGTTTATTTAAATAATTGATAATGAAATCTTTGATCCGTTCCTTCTCTTTAGCGGTTTTACGACGGGCGGGTAAATAATCGTAATCAAATTCCCAAACAGGCTTATTAAGATATCCTTCATGGGCTAGTTCATACATATCAGACATCGACTGGTTCCATTCAACGATAATACCTTTGTTATTGATAACGCAAACACCAAGGGCTGAGTGTTCAGTAAAACTGCGGAAAAGATCCAGCTGAAAATCAGAAGTTCCGATAACGGAATGTTTATTCCTATCTTCCGAAGAATCTTCGAGATGATAAATATGATTTGCAGGAGAATATGAGAGGATATAATTAAATACCAGATTTTTATAGCCTTTTATAAGGTTAAAACGTTTTTGTTTGGCTGTTATTTTTTTAAGCAATATTTCAGTCTCGGGGAATACATCTGAAAGTTTAATTTCTGATATGGTAGTATCGATATTGAGTAGTTGTTTTGCACTCTCTGTTAAATTGACAATAACCTCATTGTTTATCTCAATTAGTGCGAAAGGTATTTCCTGAAGAAGTACTTTATATTTTTCTTCGCATAAAAGTATATCTTTTTCCGGGCGCTGATTTCTGATTGATTGCTTTTTCGATGATTTGATTTTGGCCATTACTCCACCCTTAAGCTATTAAATTAAAGATATTTAAAATTTTATAGCTTTTAGACAATTTAACTTATGAAGTTGTTTTAAATAAGCTCGTATTTATTTGCCGTAATTCATTTAAATTATTTATGTAAGAACTTTAAAATAAATTCAAACAGGGGAGGTGTCTTTTACTATTAATCCTGAATGGGAGTATCTTTGTTACTTTTAAAATAATAGACACATTGGCTGGTTTGTATGTACATATTCCATTTTGTCGTCAACAGTGCAACTACTGTGATTTTCATTTCACTGTTTCATTTAAACAAAAAGAAAGAGTTCTTGCAGCATTGAAACAGGAAATAAAACAACGGGCGGATGAAGGGGAGAATATTATTTATCAATCGGTTTATATTGGCGGAGGTACACCTTCTATTCTTACGCCGGATGAATTAGAGGATTTATTTTCTTTATTGTATAAACACTATAAAATCCAGTCTCGGGCGGAAATTACCATAGAAACAAATCCGGATGATTTAAAACCGAATTTTCTTAAATTACTGAAAAATAGTACTCCTGTGAATCGTTTAAGCATAGGTATTCAATCGTTCCACGATCGTGATTTACAGTTAATGAACAGGCTTCATACAGCTACCGGGGCTTTAAAAAGCATCGAAGATTCAAAAGCGGCTGGTTATAGTAATATAAATCTTGATCTTATTTATGGTATTCCAAATGCTTTAAATAAAGACTGGAGAAATAATCTGAAAGTTTTAGAAAAACTTGAAATACCCCATCTTTCGGCCTATCATTTAACTATTGAACCAAAAACCGTATTTGCTTATTACCGGAAGAAAGGGATGATCAAGGAAATGCCGGAAGAGGAAAGTCTCAGACAATTTGAAACCTTGATGGAATTTGCCGGTCAGGCCGGATATGAGCATTATGAGATATCCAATTTCGCTAAGTCCGAATTCTATTCAAGACACAATCTGGGGTACTGGACACAAAAACCTTATCTGGGCTTTGGACCTTCTGCACATTCATTCAACGGTATAAAGCGGCGCTGGAATGTTGCCAATAATGCACTTTATGTCCAGGCAATTGAAAAAGGGATCCCTGATTATTATAGCTGGGAAGAAATAGATACTAGCAAAGCGTATAATGAATATGTACTTACTTCTTTACGAACAATATGGGGAATTGATCTGGATTACCTTGAAAAATGGTTTGGAGCCGATTTGTTAAAACTCTGTCTGCTGGAGGCTGATAAATTTATGAAATCGGGGAAATTAATTTTAGTAGATAGAAAGCTTTGTTTAAGTAATAAAGGAAAATTAATTGCAGATTATGTGATTTCGGAACTAATGAAGGTTTGATTTATTGAAAAAATGACTTCGTAAGATGGAGTTATAAATATATAACTCATTGTTCCAATTGACTTTTTAAAAAAACTGCCGTTTATTCTATTGGACGGCAGTTTTCAAGCTATGTCTTTATAATCGATTAATTATTTTAATACAAAGGTACCTGAGCCTATTTCATATCCTTCGGCATATAATCCAATAAAATAAGTTCCTGGAATAAGTTCTTCAGTAGCATCCCAGTAAATGCACATATCGATATCTACATTTTCATATTCTAGATCACGCTTTGCCGAATACACTATTGATTCTCCTTCATAAATAAATGTTCCGGCTTCGGGAGATGAGACCACGATATCATCTGGCCGGATAATCTGGAGATAGATAGTTTTATTGCCTGCTTCTGCCACACTATTTTCTCTGACAGTGAAACATACACGAATTTTCTCAATTTTTTTAATTTTTGGTGTCTCTTTAGAATTTTTATTCAATCCTTCAATAATTACATTTTTAGCATTGAGTTTTTGAGCAATTTTTACTGTTGAAGATAGTACCTCTTTCTGTCGCGATACTTCATCATAATTGGTCGAAACTTTATCTAGTTCCTGCCGGACCATCACATTTTCTACGGTTAATTCCTGATTACGCGTATTGAGTGAATCAATCTGAACGATATAGCTTCGCATAACTTTACGGAGTGTTTCAAGTTCGCGTTCGTACATTTTAATCTTGGTTGCACTTGAGGCTTGTGTTTTAAGCAGTTGCCTGATTTTATCCTGTTCTGCAGTAAGCTGACCTGATAGTGAATCGTTGCCGGTTTTCAACGAATCATATTCAACTATCAGTTCATTTAATTCAGACTCTAACTTCTGTTTTTCCGTTTCAACAAATTGCATATTCTCATTGTGTGACCGCGTATCGATAAATAACTTTATACCAAGCAATATGGCAACAACCGATAGGGTAATAACTAGAGCGATAAGGTACATAGGAACTTTTTTCTTTGGCTCCTGATACATTGGACTTGATTTTGGGGTATTAGTTTTTTCTTCCATATTAATTAAATAGTTTAGATAACGAACTAAGATTTAGGGGTTTTATTGTATTACTGATACAGATTTTGTTTATGTAAATAGTTATATTTAAAATATTCATATTCTTAACTTGAGGACATTCCTTTGTAGACTCGCGATTGATCCAATGGCACCAGACTTCCGGAATAGGTTACAGAACCCGAGTAATTCCCCCTCACTGAAGCATCTGCATTTCCCGATTGCGTAACCCAGATTTGTATATCATAGACTCCTAATGATGATGTTACGTACAAAGTTATTGAATAATTTGTACCTTTTTTATTTTGTTTTTCTGTTATTTCATAATTAGTTATACGTCCTTCGATGGTTATCCCGCCAACTCCATTATAACCAATGCCGTTTGAAGATCCTAGTTGAATTACTGCATTTGTCGAATCGAGCATAATAAAATTTAGTCTTGAATTAACCATGTATCGCCTTCCTGTTTTTCCGGAAATATAATCGGCTTCAAGAATAAAACGATGGCTTTGAACCATATACTGAGTGATTTTCCGACTTTTCTCTGCTTCGGCATTTTTTTCAGAAAGCCGGTACTCACGAGCCAATTTACGCTGTTCTTTTTTGCTTAACACATCAAGCTCCGGCGAGTATTGGGAGAATGATGTTGCTGATACTATTACAAGTATTATTAGTATAAATCGCTTTTGCATGAAGCAATATATTCTTTTATCGATATGTAAAATTAGGAAAAGTTTAAAAAGCTTCGTTTAATCCCAGATAAATTCCAATATTTTCTGTGCCAAATCCAATATCGATTCGTAATGTTATATTTGGTTGCATTCTGTATCGGTAACCTCCTCCGGTGCTGAGGATAGCATACTTTATTCCGGAAATCTCGCGGAAAACCGTTCCTCCTCCCAGCCAGTAAACAAAACCATGACGAGATAATAAGTCGGTACCGGGATGCGTAAAGAAATGACGGTATTCGGCAATGATCACAAGCATATGATTGTCCCTATACTGACCCTGATAATAACCTCTTAAATCAGTTGAACCACCAGGTTGTGGCATATCTGTCCAGGGAA
>CAZMVE010000095.1:0-3729 GCA_964569585.1 uncultured Bacteroidales bacterium
TAATTTACGGCAATGTTTGTTAATCAATTGAAACGTTTAGGACAGAATTGTTTTATAATTATAACAACCCTTCGGGTTTGTCATTTTGCTTTATTAAGTTTTTTATAAATATGTTAACCCTTCAGGTTTATCTTTTAACCACTCAATTACTTTTAAAATTATATCAATATTCAAGGTTTTAATGTTTTATTAATGAGCTTCTTAAAATGAAAAATCCTTATAGGTTTTCTATGATTTTTGTATAAAACTTTTTGTAACAAACCCGAAGGGTTGTTATGTTTATTGAATATATTAGAAGCAGGGAATAAACCCCGAAGGGGTGACAGGTTAGTATAATTCTTTAAAAATGGCAGGAACTTATAGTCAGTTATATGTACAAGTAGTATTCAGTCCGTCAAAACGCGAAAATTGCATTAATGAAGATTGGGAGCATGAGCTATATAAATATATAACAGGGATTGTTAGGAATAAAGGGCAAAAATTAATTGTCATAAATGGTATGCCCGATCATATTCATATCTTTGTGGGTATCAGACCATCTATTGCCGTATCTGATCTGGTCAGAGATATTAAAAATAATTCGTCCAGGTTCATAAACGATAGAAGGTTTATAAAAGGAAAATTTGCATGGCAGGAAGGATTCGGATCATTTTCATATAGCCACTCACAAGTTGACTCCGTTTATAAATATATTATGAATCAAAAGGAGCATCATAGAAAAAAGCCCTTTAGAGAAGAATACCTTGAAATGCTTAAAAAATCTGAAATTGATTATGATGAAAAATATTTGTTTGATTTTATGGATTAATATGCCACCCTTTCAGGGTTTCCCTTTCTTCAACATTAAATTCCTTTAAACATATCAACCCTTCGGGTTTAAAACTGAAAATCCTGAAAATAAGATAAGGGAGTGAATATTTTTCCTACCCGGCACCGATTATTTCCTCAACCTGTTCTATCTCTTTTGTAATAGCTTTACGTTTTATGAAAGTATAGTCCTTGATATTCATTGAATCGAACCACTGTTTCCACATCTCCATAATGCGGTCCCACTCCATATCCTTATCGCGCGGACTGACTTCCATCAGGACAATATGCAGATCGGGGAAGGCATCTTTTATAGGTTGCAGTTTAGTCAGATCTTTACCCACTATAGGATAACCGTCGGTAAGAATAAACAGGAAATTCTGCGTGAGCGTATCGTTTGCGTAATCCACTTTCAAATCCTCGTAAAAATATTTCCATATATCGGCTCCGTAATATTCTTCAGGAACATCGCTGAATTCGGCTTTCTTATATAAATCGTCAATTGTCTCATTGAAAGCAATCCTTCTTTCTTCTTCTTTGGGCCGCCGATAGACGTTTTGGATATTTTCCATATTTACATACAGCTTTTCTTCAAATACATCGGTTTGTAGTCCCGATCCTTTCTGCGGTGCAATGACAACCTTTATTTCGTCGCGCGATTTGATATACAGCTCCTTCTTTACCTTATTTTCAAAAAGCTGGTAAATGGATTTTACTATTTCCTTATCGCGTGCAGCCTGATCAGGTTGCACAATGATCCGGTCCGACAGGTCGAGCAGGATGATATAGTTATGTTTTGCAGAGAGGGTTCTTTCCTTTGGAGCTGGTGGATGGCAAGCCATTACCAATACTATGAATACTATCGGCAGGTTGTTTCGTAAATTCATGGTTCGAAGGATTTTTAAAGTTGTAACCGGATTAAATTTTAATTTTTTTCGACGATTTTATCACTTTCACTATTCCGGGTTGAATATTATGCTTGTCTACAAACTCTTCATGTATAGCCAGACAATTTGTTCTGGTTTCCTTCATGCTATCGGGTGCGAGATAGGAAATCCAGCCTGTGGTAAACTGATCGATGTATCCTCTCAGGTTACCCTGTACAAAGGTATTCACTTCATCATAGAGTATATCGATTTCCTTCTGGATCAGTTCAACCGGCATAATTTTTTGTTCCAGCAATTTCATATCTTTCCTAAGATGCCTGATAATACGCTTCAGGTTAAGAGTGATTTGTCGCTTTCTCCATTCACGTATAAGAGAATCGAGCAGGATACTCCAGATAATGTAAACCAGGAATCCCAGGAAAAGTATTATGTAGAATGTGGGGTTCTGGCTCCACTTCAACGTGGCAAGCCCCATAAGTTCTTTAGCCGACTCGGTATTGGAGTGGATAATAAGGGCAAGCAACAGGTCGACAACGAAAGTTACAGCAATAAGACACGAGATGAAAACAATCTTGGCTTTATGTTTCATTTCGAGCAATATGTGGAAGGCCCAACCAAAGGCATAGAATACAAAGGGTACAAGGAATAAAAGATAATTATACCGCAAAGCCTCGGCCAATTCGTAAGGGCCGGGCATGATGCTGCCTGTACTTAATCCTTCAGCCAGCCGGCTGGCAATACCTTCAAAGTCGACATAAAGCGCTTTATAGGCTGCAGAAACATAAAAGAAGAACAGGTAACCTGTAAGGAATATCAGTATAAACAAGTTAATACCGAATTTTAGTGCGCTAAACGATTGGCCTGTAAGTTCTTCAGAATTTTCTGCCAGGCTTTTCCGTATTTGCAGTAACTCGGCACGGTGCTCCTCTACCTGTTTTTCCTTGGTTTTTATATCCTGTTCATACCTGACATTGTTCTTACGCGTTTCGTCCAGTGTTTTTTCCAATTCACTGATCTTTTCACGTTTATCATTCTTCTCTTTTTCCGAAGGTCCCTTATGATGCTCATCAACAAGATCACCATTTAGAATCCGCTGGAGGTATGCGGCATATACTTCAGGATTTCCCTGAACATTGCCGGCGCGTGTATATCCATAATCATGCAGGTTGGTACGCTCGGCAGAATAGTTAATTTTGACATTTTCGTTACCAGTTGCTGGTTGTGTAGTTTTTTCCATAGGGTAATAATTGGTTTAAAAAACTATTGCATATATAAATACTTAGAAAAAAGGATTTTAGTATGTACAATACTAAGGAATTATTCCAGCAGGACAAAATTATTAGTGTCAAATCTTGATTATGATATCATTAAAAAAATCGTCTTTAGAATGAAGATTTGACTGCCGGTTTCGCTAATAATCAAGGAATGGTAGCAGGATTATAGTAAATTCAATATTATCCGGACAAGCTGCTATAACGGGGTATTTGATTATGCTTTCCGTTTTATCAAGCTGTTCGGTCAACCTGTTGAGACCTACAAATGCCAAAACATGAGAAGGAAAATTATTCTGCGATGCAGCATTTTTATCATAATCCTTCATTAACAGTTCCCCGCTTGTAGTAAGAGCAGTAATACGTGTAATATAAAAATCGGGGCGCGGAGGCATTTCGAAGGTGTCGAGACTACGGTTGTAATTTGTTGATCCGTCCCATGAATAGAATATATGGCTTCCTTTGGTGGCAAGTATATGCCGTATATTCAGCTTACAAGAAGTAATCGAATCTCCAAGTCCCACTATGATCCTATCGGGTATATTATTGTTAATAAAATCTTTTACTTCCTTGTCGCTGTTAAGTACCAGGGTACGAAAGCCTTTCTTTTCTAAAATCGGCAGAAGTTCCTGTAGCGAAGACTGTGATGAGATATTTGCATGTTGCATGGTACTCTCCTTTAAGTTTAGAACGGATCAAAATAACAGCAGAAACATGACAAAAGTCAACTATTTGGTATTTCTTTTTGTATAAAAGGGGTAAAT
>CAZMVE010000095.1:3829-11708 GCA_964569585.1 uncultured Bacteroidales bacterium
AAACACATATTTAAACGTCCGTTTGAGTCGAAGGAATTTGTACGACAATTGTTTGAGACAGGCTACAAATCGTTTGGTCTGATCAGCTTAACCGCCTTTATTATGGGCCTGGTACTTACCATTCAAACAAGGCCGGTTATGGCGGAATTTGGAGCTGAATCGTGGGTACCTGCCATGGTTTTAATTGCGGTGGTTATCGAAATAGGTCCTGTAATAACTGCTTTACTGTTCGCCGGTAAAGTAGGATCCAGAATTGGGGCCGAACTCAGTTCTATGCGGGTAACTGAACAGATCGATGCCATGGAAGTATCGGGAGTATATCCTATGAGGTATCTTGTGGCAACCCGGGTATTAGCTACAACTATTATGCTGCCGGTTTTAGTTTTTTATGCTGATTTTATGGCACTTTTGGGTTCGTACCTGGGATATACGCTGCATAACACTATCGGCTTTTGGCTTTTCATTCGTGAAGCGTTTGATGAACTATATTTTTACGATCTCCTCCCGGCCACTATCAAGACTTTCTTTTTTGGATTTTTTATCGGTTTATTAAGTTGTTATAAAGGATATACAACAAACAAAGGGGCCGAGGGTGTGGGACTGGCTACTAATATGGCAGTGATCCTGTCATCGCTGTCTATATTTATAATCGATTTGATTGCGGTACAGATTACAGAGATAATAGTAAGATGAATGAAGTTCCGATAATACATCACAGGCATGCTATCGACATCAAAGGAGTAAACAAATCCTTTGGCGAAAATCATGTGCTACATGATATCAATTTAAAACTATCTCCCGATGAAAATCTGGTTATTCTGGGTCGCTCGGGAACAGGTAAATCCGTTCTGATCAAATGTATTGTAGGACTTGAAAAATATGATAGCGGAGTCATATATGTTCTGGGGAACAATATTGGAGCAATGGATGAATTTGACTTGAACGATTTACGAAAAGATATTGGATTTCTATTTCAGGGAGGTGCATTGTACGATTCTATGACCGTGGAAGAGAACCTGCTTTTCTCTCTCGAAAGAAATGCCCGAAACCTTACACGAAGTGAGATAAACGACCTTATTGATGATGTTCTCGAAAGTGTCGGTTTGCTCGATGCCAAGTTTATGATGCCCGTGGAATTATCAGGTGGAATGAAGAAAAGAGCAGGCCTGGCACGTACATTGGTACTTAAGCCAAAAGTAATTTTATATGATGAACCCACAACAGGACTTGATCCTTTTACTTCAGAAGGTATCAACGAACTCATACTATCGGTGAAGGAACGTTATAAAACAGCTTCCATTGTGGTAACTCATGATATGAAAACGGCAAAAATCACGGCCGACAGGATGATTATCATGGAACGGGGAGAAATATTGGCACGTGGGTCCTACGACGATTTAAAACAAATAGATAATGAAGTAATTCGGGGATTTTTTAATTAAAAACAAAAACGTTTTATCATGCGACAAAGAAGAATTTACAATATTCGTTTGGGATTATTCATTTTTATTTCCATTGTACTTTTTATCTGTGCAATACTCATCCTCGGACGAAGGCAAAGCATGTTTCAACAGACAATTAAGATCTCTACGATTTTTACCGATGTTCGTGGATTAAGAGTTGGAAATAATGTTCGTTTCGCGGGTATCGATGTAGGTGCCATTGTAAATATCAGTTTACTATCTGACACTTCCATCAGTGTAGTACTCTCGATCGATAAAAATGTTATCCCCTATATTAAAAAAGATTCACGTGCTACGGTTGGAACCGAGGGCCTGATGGGAAGTAAAATCGTTGTTATTTTACCAGGCACACCCACTAATGATCCAGTTGAATCCGGGGATGAACTGCCATCAATCGAATCGGTTGAATTCGATGATATTGTTAAAGAAATTAAGAAATCGAGTGAAAAAATTTCGGAAGTGGCTAACAATCTTATTGAAATTACTGAAAAGGTCAACAGGGGTGATGGCATTTTCGGAAAATTGTTTACCGATTCGGAACTTACGGCTGAGATTGAAGAAACCGGTAAAAATATTGAAAGACTTACAAATAATCTCAACGAGCTTTCTCTAAAAATCAACAGAGGTGAGGGGCTTATAGGAAGAATACTCATGGATACTACTTTTGCTAACCGACTCGATATCACATCCGATAATGTAGCTCTGATATCAGAAAACCTGGTGGAATTTACCGATATGATCAATAGCGGCGAGGGTATTTTAGGTCAGCTGTTATCTGATACTATTTCATCCGAAGGCTTTATGCAGTTAAGCAGGGATCTTGAAACCGTATTGAAAAATCTGGCTGAAGTGACCACTAAACTGAATAATGAAAACAATGCCCTGCATAAATTTATTGCTGATACTGACTTTGCCGATTCTGTTGAGATTATGCTGAACAACCTGAACCAGGGAATTATTGAAGTCACCGAGGCATCGGAGGCATTACAGCGTAGCGGACTGGTCAGAGCTTTTTCGAAGGATGAAGAGAAGCAGCAGAAGAGAGAAGAGAAGAGACAACAAAAAAGAGAAAGTTCGACACCCTGATACAAAGCTTTGTCAAAGCAGTATGGAATCGTGAAACTTTCCGATTATATTTGCCGGAAATTGATCAGAAGTAGTGGAAGCGAACCTAAAATACGGAAAGACCAGTATCTCAATAAGTACTCCTGAAAATGCAGATTGGCTTGAAACAGGGGAACCCTCTTTTACATTGAATAAGAGAGATTTTTGCAGCCATTTCAGTGCCCAACTACCCAACGATCCGCAGAAATACAGCAATATAGGCATAGTAATTTCCGATAAGACCAGGTTGTGTGGTTATCCTCTGTATTTACCCTGGGTAACGGAATGCCTGCTTAGTAAAGGAGCAAAGAAAGAAAACATTACTTTTTATATTGCCTATGGCACACATCCTAAGCAGACTGAAGAAGAAAGCTTACGCAGCTATGGTGAAACCTATAAAAAATACCGTTTTGTGCATCACGATTGTTACGATGAGGCTTCATTGATACAGCTAGGCACATCAGTCAGTGGCACACCGGTAAAGGTTAGAAGGGATGCTGTTCAAAGCAGTTTGCTTATAACCTTCGGGGCTATTTCACACCATTATTTTGCCGGTTACGGAGGTGGACGAAAACTACTGTTTCCGGGTCTGGCAGACCGCAAATCCATCTACCACAATCACGGCCTTTTTATCGACAGGCAGAACAGAAAACTGGCAACAGGTTGTCAGCCGGGAAAACTGGAAGGTAATCCCCTGGCAGAAGACTTGAAAGAAATCGATGACCTGATGCCACCGAAAATTTCTATTCATGGTATCCTGAACAGTAAAGGGGAAGTTTGCCAACTCAAGGTAGGAAAAACCTATGATGATTTTTTATCGGCATGTTATGAACAGGATAGCTATTACCGCTCTGGGACGGATAAACAATTCGACATGGTTTTGGCTTCCAGTGGAGGGTATCCGAAGGATATAAACTTTATACAGGCCCACAAATCGGTGCACCATGCAACAGCCTTTGTGAAGGATGGTGGTAAGCTGGTTATACTCTCGGAATGTATCGATGGCATTGCTTCCGACTATTTTGTGAAATACCTTGAAGCAGGCAGCTTTGAAAAGGCTTATACTATGCTTGAGAAAAATTACGAAGGCAATGGAGGTACAGCCCTGAGCATGATGACCAAAACCAGCCGCATTACTATTTACATGATCACCTCGCTGGATGAAAAGCTATGCAAAACACTGAATGTGATAAAAGTCGATAAAATGGATGCACAGAAGTTACTGGAGCTTGAAAAAGGATCTGTGGCCGTTATCAGGAATGCGAGTTTACTGGTAAAGTAATTGGTTTATTGTAAAGGAATTCCCTGATACTTCTTCTTGAATTATATATACTTTGTCCAAAAATACATGGGGGGTTTCAAGTCCTCAAAGCCTAGTGAGGTATATAATTTCTGTGCCACAGTATTATCTTCTCTTACTTCCAGTGTGATTTTTGAACAGTCAAGTTCTTTTTTGGCAATCCGAATATTTTCTTCCAGTAACAGCTTGCCTATACCCATGCCCCGGCAGGATGATTTCACAATAATATCATGAATATTCAGAAACTTTTTAACCGAAAAAGTGGCAAAATTGATGAAGCTATTGGTAAGACCCACAAATTCACCCTTATAACTGGCTAATAAGGTGAGCGCAGTGGGATGATTCTTTAATCCGGCTATCAGTTGACTGTTTTCTTCCGCATTCAGCGGTTGTTTCCCTCCCATCCTGTCTGTCATATATTCCTTCATCAAATTGATTTCTGCCTCGCAATGCTGTTGGTTATTAAAATCACATTTCACGATCAGGATATCAGGCATTTTTTATGTTGTATTTAATTACATCGATAATCGTTATCTTGAATCCAAGGCAATTAAAGAGAAACTGATAATAGTGTGCACTTACTTAAAGAGTTTTTATAATGCAGGTTATGGATACTATTTATCTGACTAATTCTTCTGTATGGTCAAATCCATTAAATCCGTTTCAACTTTCCATCCCATACAACCGTTCTTATCTAATATTTCTTCTATTTCTTCCTTTACATAGGCAGCTGCTATAGAAGATTTCCAGTATTTTACCATTTTTCCTGCAACGAGCGGTCCCATAATATTCACTATCAAGCGACCAAACAGGTTTAAATTTCGCTTATGATCGTGAATATAGATCTTTCCGTTTTCGTTCAAAACTCTCTTAATCTGCTGAAATACTTTTCCCGGATCTTCCCAATGATGGAGGGAATCACGCGATATTACCAGATCGTACTGATTATCGATTATACCTTTCATTTCTTCTGCAATACCCTCCGTGAACTTCATCCTGTCAACCAATCCTTCGTTTTTTGCATTATCGGAAGCGACCCGGATCATATCGAAGGAAGCTTCCAGGCCGTCGAGAGATAGATCCTCCCGTTTTTTCAATAAATTAATCCCTGCCCATCCTGGTCCCGGGCCTATTTCCAGTACTTTTGAATGCTGTTTGGGTTGTATTTTCTGTATTACATTGTCTGCAAACCTTATATATTCTTTACCCAGCTGTTTTTTCATGATTTCGCTATACTGCTCCATGGTCATCTCAGAATTATCTTCAATGGCTCCTCCTTCAGGAATTCGGGGTTTTATCTTTTTCATGATTTTATATTTTAATAGGCCGATAAAAATACCAGGTTTTACTATTTCTATTCACAATCAATCGGTAAATAAATTGATTTAATCGGTTAACCGTAAATTTTTATTATTTTATTTTAATTGGTATAGGAAAATCCCTGTATTCAAAAGTCAGGTATAAGAAATCATCCGGGATCTCCGGTACCCTAAAAGCCAGGCAAATCGGCACAGTATTTCCTATAATATAGAATTCACCAGGTGTTCCACTCTTCATTCTTTTAAAACCAATACCATAACCGGCATCAACTGTTATGGTCATCTCTCCTGTAATAAGGCAACTGTTATCATAGAAAGAGCACGATCCTGTGCCGTTTAATCCATAGGCCAAAACTTCAGATTCCCAATTCGTTCCTTTTAAGTCATCTTTATACCGGCCCGATAATTTAATATCGGAAAGCCAAGCCTTTTTATTGGAATTTGCTGCCACGCTGAAATTACCATGAAGGGTGATTATATGACCTGTTTTGGCTTTTATTGTTGTCTCACTCATGCCACAATACGCTTCAATGGAATTTACGATGGAATAATCAATATCTGTAATGATCCAGAAATTGTCAATTATTAATTTCGATTTTTCAGCCAGGGAATCGCCCGGGTATTTATCTATAAATTCTTCGAAGGCTTCAACCGTATTCAACGAATCCGCTATTTTATAATCGATCAATTTAATGCAAAGACGTGCAGAATCTGAATATAATCCCTTGGGATATTTTACCAGAAAATTTTCATAATTTTTTATGGAATCAGCTTCCCTGGCTAAATTAAAATACAGCCCTTCCAGAATTATGGAAGCAGAATCGGCATAAACACCTTCAGGAAATTTCTCCAGAAATGATTCATAGGCTTCGGTTGTATTTTCCAGTTTAGTATCATTCCAACGGCTATTTTCGCTTACACATGCATAGAAAATAAGGAAAATTATAAACAGCGGGATAAAGAATAATTTGGTTTTCATTAATAGGAGTTTTTAATTTATGATATCGGGTAAATGATATTATTGTAATGGTAAAGCCAAGGTAATATAATTATTTGAAAACAGTAAAAATGAAAATAACGGCATTCAATTTTCCTCTCTCTGAAAAACAATTATGCTATAAGTAAGTAATAGGTTAATTCTGTTAAGCTGAGCGATTAAATGGTAAAAGTGACAGTAGCCACAAATCTCCCTGAAGTAAAAAGTATTTTGGCAGGCGGGGTCTCAAAACCACAAAAAAACACAAACACACTCTCTAATGGGAATTTAAACTAAAACCATAAAAATTATTTTATTTCTTTTTTAAAATCTTTATCTTGTAGGATTATCCTTTTCTAAAGGAAAGGGATACTCAAATAATACTAATGACAAGGTTTTAATCTCATTCCTCTTTCATGTATTATCCTGTAATTCCTGCAAAATATATCCACTATAGTTCAGATAAATTGAATTATAAAGAGAATAGTACTGATCTCAGATACTCATTTAAATAATAACCCAACAATATGAAAAATTTAATACACTTTAACACATTTGCCCTCATTTTAATTCTAAGTATTTTATCAGTTCAGGCTTTTAGTCAGTTCGAAGCCAACATGCATTTTACCCTTTCCGGAAATGAAAGGGATTTCAAAGTTTTCAGCGATGTAAATCGTTACCGCTATGAATTTAATGCAGATGGACAGGAAGGAGTTGTCATCGCTCTGAAAGAAACCAATCAGGTATTTGTGCTTATGCCACAACAAAAAATGGCCATCAATACAAGCCCAACCAGCCTGATGAGTATGGGTAATGACCCAGTGAAACTTTATGAATATCAGTTGGGAGAGGGAGCAACAGAAAAGGTGATAGGTAATGAAACCATCAATGGATACGATTGTATCAAAAAAGAGCTGTATAGCGAAAGCAACCAGCTTTTATATACCATGTGGTATTCTGATGAATATAAATTCCCCATTAAAATTGTTAGCCATATTGATGTTGCAGGAACAACAAAAATGGAACTGAAAGATATCAAACCCTGGACACCTGATGAAGCCAGCTTCATAATTCCCGAGGGATACACAATTGTGGAACAGTAAACAATGATACTGTTAAATTAAAAATCATTAAGTAATATGGATAACGCAATAAAATCAAAAAACAAAGGCAGTTCACTGATCTTAGGTATTATTTTCACGGCAGCAGGTGCTCTCACTTTTTTCCAGTGGGGCTTGCCTCCCCTTAAGTACGCCCGGAAATCAATTGACTGGCCTTCTGTTTCAGGAACGGTAACTAAATCTGACATAGTGACCAGAATAAAAGATGGTAAAACAACTTATATTCCGGAGGTAATTTATACGTATTCCGTAAACAATACAACATATACCTCTGCAAAGATTATCGTAGGCAATCCACATTACGATTCCAATATTGGCCCTGTCCGGCAAACCATTCAGAAATATCCGGTCGGGGAAACAGTACAGGCATACTATGATCCTGAAATTCCTGCTTCAGCAACCCTTATTCGCGGCATACAGAATAGCGATTACGTACTTGCCGGTATTACAGGACTGTTTATGGTTATCGGGCTATTCCTTCTTGTTGACGGTTCACGGAAAAAATTAAGAAAAGAAAGTGATTTGAGCAGAAACGAAATATAAATTTAATTTTTCCTTGACCAGGAATGACTTTCAACTGACCGTGAGTGATTTTC
>CAZMVE010000096.1:0-4207 GCA_964569585.1 uncultured Bacteroidales bacterium
AACATCGCTGAAAGAAGGAAAATGAAATAACTGAAGATAGCGGCTTTTGTCTTCCAGAATGGTGGTCGGACTAATATTTTCAGACTTGCCCCTTCATTATTCCAAAGATTATCGTTATTGGATGCTCTTACCCTGAAAGTGTATTCCCCGGGATCGAGATTAGTATAAGTTGCTTTCCTCTCGCTCGACGAAGCCTGCATCCATTCCCTGTTAAAACCTTCCAATATATATTCATAATAGTTTTTTTCGGGATGAATATAGTTGAGTGCAGTAAATTCAATTGAAATGACATCTTCAAAATGTCTTAGCCATATCTCCGGTGTTTGAGTAATGGATTTTTCAAGTATAATTCTACCGTTCATTTTCTGACCGATCTCAATATTCTTATTGAAAATCTGGAAGTTGGTTATTACTACATCGGGAGGCTTTGTGTTAAGGGTCAGAGAAAAAGGATCGATAATATTGAACCCATCAGGACCTCCGAAAATCAACTCACCCCTTCTGGTTTTCAAAACGACCCCTTCGTTGAATTCTTTTCCCTGGAGACCATCGGATTCGCTGTAATTGGTGAATTTTAGTTTAATTCCGTTTTCTGCATCCTGTTGTATGATACTAATACTGGTTATCCCACTGTTTGTGCTGGCCCAGATATTGCCCTGATCATCTTCAATCAATGCAAGAATATTATTATCAGGTAATCCATCACTCTTATAATAATGATAAAAGATATGAGTTTCAGGATTAAATATATTTAGCCCTTCCTGTGTTGCCATCCAAATAAGCTTTCGTGAATCGGCTACTATAGAGCTCACGACATTATGACTCAGACTATTTTTATTAGCAGGATTATTTGAATAATGAGTAAATTTTTGAGTAGAAAGCGAATAGCAGTCAACTCCATTAGCGGTCCCTATCCAGATATTACCCTGATCATCCTCAGTAATATGCAATATAAAGTCGGAATAAATTGAAGTTGAATCCCCGGAACGATAATGCCTGAAAGTTTCATTTTTCCGGTCGAAAATGTCAAGACCTCCTCCTAATGTGCCAATCCATAAGTTTTTCTCCGAATCCTCAAAAATCTCCCAAACCCGGTTGTTCGATAATGAATTCGGATCGGCCGGATTATTCAGATAATGCCGGAACGATTTACCGTCGAATCGGTTTAAGCCTCCGTAGAACGTGCCTACCCACAAAATCCTTTCAGTATCATAGAGCATACTGACAATAACATCGTAGCTAAGTGATTGAGGATTATAGATATCGTGTTTAAACGACCTGAAAGTGTTGTTTTGACGGTTAAAATAAACAAGCCCACCTCCATTTGTTCCAATCCAGAGATTTCCAATTTCATCTTCCTGGAAGCAATTCACATCGTTGAATGGCAGGCTGTTTGGATTATTTGGCTGATGCTGGAAAAGTTTGAATTTGTACAAATTCGGATGATAATAACAGACCCCTTTTTTAAAAGTGCCTGCCCAGATAATGCCCTCATTATCTTTATAAAGCGTGGTTATACTGTTATGACTCAGACTACGCGAATCATCAGGATTGTTTTGAATTATCCGGATACTTAAATCTCTTTTATCGATAAGATTAATTCCCCCATGATCAGTACCCACCCAAATTATACCTGCATCGTCCTGCTCAATGCAATTGACAATATCATTATTCAAACTGTATGATCTGGAATTTTGATGAAAATGCTTGTAGTTACCTGTGTTTGTTTCAAACAAATAAACACCCTCGTCACTACTTCCAGAATATATCCATACATCATCATCCCGGTCGATATATAAATTTAAACTTCTCTGTTCAGTATATTTTCCCTGCAAAAATCGAGTTCTATACAGTACTTTAAATGTGTTTTTATCGAGTTTTTCAAGAATACCATTGAATCCAATTAGCCATATGTTACCGTCCGAATCGGTTACCACTGAACTAATTGGCCCATTATGCAATGATGTTGTATCTTCAGAATTATGCCGAAGGTGTACTATTGAATCTTTCTCCCGGAGGTATATAAAAATCCCATTTTGATCACAAATGAACCATATATTTTTATTATTATCCTGAAGTATCCTGGAAACAGAAGCTATCGGGATTTCGATATTTTTATGTAGCAATTCATTATCATAGGTAAATTTTTCTATAGCAGGGTCATAAATAACGAATGAATTCATCAGAGTGATCCATAATTTCCCGGTGTGATCTTCAAAAATTCTTTGAATCCGGTTATCAATAAGCGATGTGGAATCGGAGGGTATATGCCTGAATATTTTAAAAGTGTAGCCGTCAAAGCGATTTAGACCTGAATTAGTACCAATCCAAATAAATCCCTGGCTATCCTTGAAAATACAATGAATCTGGTTATGCGATAAACCCTGATTTATATCGATGCTGGTGAAATTATATTCACCTGGCCTATTCATTCCTAGAAGAATGAGCGAATTTAATGCTATTAAGAGTAATATGAAATGCCTATGTGATAATCGAAAATCCATACAACCCCAAAGATACTTAAATCTTGACTCCTTACTGATTTACATGTATTTACTATTCTATTCTTTTCTTTTTCTGAATTGTAATGCGAAATCAATAGTTGTAAAAAGAAAAATAATACTAGTCAGAAAGGTAAAAATGTACATGACCCCTACCATGCCCTTCATATCTTTAATCACTCCAATTAGCAGGTTTCCGACTGTATGCCCGAGGCCAAAATAGAGCCCCCATAACAAAGATTGAGCAGTGGCGTGACGGCTTTTGGGTAACTGGTTGTGTAAATAATCGACTACTCCAACCAACAGAAATGACAGGGTGATCCCCTGCAAAGCACATATGCCCAAGGCAACCGGGATAGATGGTACAAGGGCATAAACAAGTAATCGAACTACCATCACGAACATGGAGATGATAATAACCAGACGTGAACCGAAGCGTTTCAACAGCCGGTTGCCAATAATAAAAAATGGCAGCTCACTTAAGGACTGAATCGTATAGGCAATCCCAATAACAGAATTATCGGCACCGAGTTCTGAGAAATACAAATTCATATAGGCATTAACAGGCGAACTGGCAATGCCGTAGAAAAATATAATAACCAGGAATATAAGTAGGGCTGTGTTGTTTCGTATTTCTTTAAATTTTATTCTCTCAAAATGAGGCTTGTAAAGAATAGTAGAACTTTTTTTAGGTGTTCGAAGAAATAGAATGGTCGCGAAAAATAGTATGGATGTAATAGGAAATACCATTTTTAAACTTACAGCCATAAATAAAAAGCCTCCAATAACAGATGCCACGGCCCATCCGAAGGATCCCCACAAACGCAAGTTCCCATAATAATACCTGCTATTCGTCTGCGAAAACTGTACTGCCAGCGCATCGATTAAGGGAGCTAGCGGATGATGAAACAGGGTGAGTATAAAAATGTAGGCAATCAGCCACCAGAAATCTAAAATATTACCCAATCCCATTAGCAAAATCGCCGTAATGAAAACCGCTATGCGTAATGTTGGCCTTATACCCTTTTTATCGGCTATATAACCCCAAATTGGAACTATGACAAAAATTGTTGCCTGAATAAGCGCATTGATCACTCCAATTTGAGTGCCGCTGAAATTATTCTCCTCCAGATAAATGTTATAAAATACCCTCCAGGTAGCAAATCCCAAATAAAGAATAAAATACAGAGTTTTAACTCTCGCTCCTGTCATGCAATCAGTTCTTTATTAATTATTAAATAGTCTGCAAAGTAAATTAAAAGTATCGGATAAGACTATTTATAAGCTTTTGTTCAGGTAATCCAACAGGACACAATTAAGTTTGATATATCCCCGTCTCCAAATAAAACATACTTCCAGATACAAATTTTATGGGATTTGTACTATATTCATAACCTGATAAAAAAGGGCTGAAAATGGAGGAACTTTTTATGACCTGGCGTCCCGATTTTAATCTGGGCATTGATGAAATTGATGAACAACATAAGAAGATCGTAGAACTGATCAATATGCTAAATAGAGCTTTCATAAATGATGAAGCCCGTGAAAAGCTGGGTTCCATTCTGGATGAAATGACAGATTATGCCGATTATCACTTCCAAACAGAAGAAACGCTTTTCAGCCAGCATCTTTTCCCCTTCTCTGAGGAGCATAAGAGACTTCATGAGAATTTCAGAGTAAAAGTGTCTCAGTTTAAGGCGCAATTT